>JAZGEB010000313.1:0-3365 GCA_036478515.1 Parvularculaceae bacterium
CTGGCGGGTCAACATTTGAAAGCTGGCTTTGGCAATGGCTTCAAGCAGGCCAAATCTCTCAATGGCTTGTCGCCTTATGCGTTGGGCTTTCGCGGCAGTATCAAAGCATTTTACGATGCGCTCGCCAATGGTAGCGCGATCGATCAGCGCTTTAGTCCCGAAGCGGCGACCCGGATCATGGCGTTGGTCAACAAGGTCGGTGATGTCGCGCTCCCCTTGATCGGGGACGCGCCTATCGCGCCCAAAAGAAGCCCCACAAAAACACCCACGGTGTTAGTGATCGGCGGCACGGGGTTTATCGGCCGCTATTTGACCCGGGCGTTGGCCGCAGAAAATCTTGGAGTTCGGGTTTTCTCCCGTGGCCGACCAGCCATTTTTGATGACATCAGCGATAAGGTCTCGGTGTTCTCCGGTAGCTTGAAAAACAAAGAGGATATCAAAGCCGCGATGGCGGGCATCGATACGGTCTATCATCTGGCAAAGGCCGAAGAAAAAACTTGGGATGGCTATGTCGAAAATGATGTGAAGGTGACGCAAATGATTGCCGAATGCGCTCTCGAAATCGGCATCAAACGGTTCATCTATACCGGCACCATCGACAGCTATGATGCATCAAAACCGGATCGAACAATCACCGAACAAACCGGCCTCGACCCGCAAGTTGAAGAGCGCAATCTGTATGCCCGCTCGAAAGCGGCGTGTGAGGCGCTGCTGACAAAAATGCATAAAGACGAAAATCTGCCCTTAGTCATTGTCCGGCCGGGCATCGTCATTGGCGAAGGCGGTCCGTTGCAACATTGGGGCATTGGCCGATGGGCCGGGGCCGGGGCGGTTAAAATCTGGGGACCGGGCAAAAACATCCTGCCGCTGGTCCTAGTCGAAGATGTCGCTGACGGCCTGGTCAAAGCCATGAGTGTTGCCGGGATTGAAGGCCAATCTTTCAATCTGATCGGCGAGCCGATGATGTCGGCTCTGGACTATTTCGATGAAATCCATCGCCGCCTCGGCGCCCGGATAAATGTCTCCTCCGGCTCGATCCCGCTTTATTACGCCTCGGATCTGCTGAAACACACGTTGAAGAAATATGTGCTGCGCAAGCAAAACCTGAAAAAGCCCGTTTTTCGCGACTGGAAATCCCGCACCCAAAGCTCGCCTTTTGCCAATGCTAAGGCCAAATCAGGGCTTGGCTGGACGCCGGAGCAAGATAAGGAAAGCTTCATTCAGCGGGCGATTGTCCGGGCTAATTTATTCGGCTTTACCGGCCCTAAATCACCCAGCGTCGATGCCGCCAAGCCAGTGACCCAATTGGTTGAAAAAAAGCAGGCCTAATCAGCCAAAAGCCTCTTGTTTTCCCGGTCGCTGCCCGATATAGACAGCCGTTCCGGTCAGCTCTTTTTAGCTGGTTGGGGAGAGTTGATGCGGGATGGAGCAGTCCGGTAGCTCGTCAGGCTCATAACCTGAAGGTCGTAGGTTCAAATCCTACTCCCGCACCCAAATAGGCCCACTCCTTTGATATAAGGGAGTGGGTTTTTTCCTTTTTGAGAATAATCAGACGAGGTTTTGAGCGGTCTCGATCCGGGCTGATATGATTTCTGCGTAAGTCGCTAGTATTTGTCCTGTCGCTCGTACGCAATGACGATACCAGCGGGTTCGTGGGCGGGATGCCTTGAAATTTGAGGTGAACTTCGTCCGCTTCTGGTCAGAAGGAGGCATTAGGTTTGGCGATCATACCGTGGGCTGAGAGGCGTCATTCTGTGATGTGCTTTTGGAGTATTTCTAGAAATATTTCAGTTGCAGCGCTCCGGAACGATGTGGGAGGAAACACCGCATAGACACCTCCCCTTTTTAGCTCCCAACCCGGTAACAAGCGAACCAGTGCACCTTCATTGATCTCTGTATTGACTAGAAAGTCGGGCAAGACTGCAATACCCCCGCCTGAAAGGGCGGCCATTTTCGATGCTAAGGTCATATCAACGCTCACGTTGGGGCGGACCTCTATATCGACACGCTGACCATTTTTATTCTGCAACTGTATAATTCGCGAGGACGTCAGCGCCCGGTTCTCGACAAAAGGTAGTTGAGCGAGAGTCTTAGGTGATGTTGGTGCCGTGTGCCGTGTTAAAAGGTCTGGCGAACAGACTATATATTGCTGCATATCGAGTAGTTTTCGAGCGATATTTGTGGAGTCTCTGAGCCACCCAACCCGAAACGACACGTCCAATCCTGATCGGACGACATCTATTCTTTGCTCACTTAGGCTAAGCTCAATGAGTAGCTCGGGATATTTCGCAGAAACAGCACTGGCTACTTGTGTAATTACTGTTGATCCGAAATCTGGTGTAGCACCGATCTTCAGTGTTCCTGTCGGTAACTGACTGCCTGCTCGGACAAGCTTCAGGGCGTCCTGAGCCATACTTAGAGCATCTGAGGCCGAGGTGTAGAGTGCCTGACCGGTGCTCGTCAGGGTTTGATTGCGCGAGTTCCTGATGATCAAAGTCGCATTCAATTCTTCTTCTAACAAGATAAGCTGTTTGCTGACGACTGCTTTGCTTATCTGTAATCGCTTGGCGGCAGCCGTAATTGACCCCTCGTCCACAATTGCAACGAAGTAGGTCAGGCGGTTCAAATTCGACTTTTCTGGCATATGCTATTGTCACCTAAAAGCTGACAATCCTTCTACAAAATATATGTTCAGCTTACAAACCAGAAGTGTAGGTTACCCATCATATTCAAGAACGGAGTGAATCCATGACATTTAGGTATTTCATCCCTGCCATTGCCATTGCCATTGGCCTCACAGCTTGTGCCAGTCTCCCGCTTCTTCACACCACAAAGGACCAAACGATGACGAGTAAAACAATCGTAGTTGAGGCGGTCACCGCTCTGTTTACTGAGTTCGATGCAACCAAGGCAGGAGCCTTGATCGATCCAGACTATATCCAACACAATCCGCAGGTGCCGACAGGCGCGCCAGCGGTGCTCGGCTTCTTACCGGCACTTAAAGAAAGCGGGATTACGACAACAACGCACCGGATGATCGCAGAAGGTGACTTGGTCGTTTTGCATGTAACCTATGATAATGCCCAATTGTTTGGCGGTGAGCATATGGTGACATTTGATGTTTTCCGAGTTGAGGATGGCAAGCTGGCTGAACACTGGGACAACTTGGTTGCAGTTACCCCGCCCAATCCATCAGGTCATACCCAAACGGATGGTGTGACAACAATTGTCGATCTTGAAAAAACGGCGACCAACAAGTTACTCGTCGAGAACTTTATTGAAGTCGTCCTGAAGAACGGTGAGGGTGACCGGATCACAGAATTTATCTCGACCGACCTCTACATCCAGCACAATTCCGACATTGC
>JAZGEB010000314.1:0-5404 GCA_036478515.1 Parvularculaceae bacterium
GCGGCGGCGGAAATCACCGGGGCTGATGCGATCCATCCGGGCTATGGTTTCCTCTCTGAAAATGCACGCTTCGCTGAGATCGTCGCCGCCCACGAAATTACTTTCATTGGCCCGACAGCAGCGCATATCAATGTCATGGGCGACAAAATCGCCGCCAAAGAAACCATGGGCAAAGCGGGCATCCCGTTAGTCCCCGGCTCTGATGGCGATGTGCCAGACATTGCTGCTGCGCGCAAAGTAGCCAAAGATTTTGGCTATCCGATCTTAATCAAAGCCTCTTCTGGTGGTGGCGGGCGCGGCATGAAGCTAGCTCGCAGCGCCGATGAGCTTGAAATGGCCTTTGATACGGCCCGCTCCGAAAGCCTCGCCGCTTTTGGCGATGACACGGTTTATATTGAAAAATATCTCGAACTCCCGCGCCACATCGAGATACAAATTGCTGCCGACAGCCACGGCAACGTCGTGCAATTTGGCGAGCGTGATTGCTCGTTGCAACGGCGCAATCAAAAAGTGCTTGAAGAAGCTCTCTCCCCGGCGCTCACTCAAAAAGAGCGGATGAGCATTGGCGAGATCACCCGATCCGCGATTGAAAAACTCGGCTATCTTGGCCTTGGCACAGTTGAATATCTCTACGAGGATGGCAAGTTCTACTTCATTGAAATGAATACACGCCTTCAAGTAGAACATCCGATCACCGAGCAAGTCACTGATCTTGATTTGGTCCGCGAGCAAATTCGCATTGCTGCCGGGGAAAAACTCAGTGTCGCCCAAAAAGATATTACCTTCCGGGGGCACTCAATTGAGTGCCGGATAAATGCCGAAGACTGGAAACACTTCACGCCGTCACCGGGGAAAATTACCGACTTTCATGCGCCCGGCGGGCCAGGCGTTCGGTTTGATTCAGCTGTTTATGATGGCTACATCATTCCGCCATTTTATGATTCAATGATTGGGAAGCTGATTGTTTTTGCTGATTGCCGCGAAACTTGCCTTGCCCGATTGAAACGCGCATTGTCTGAAACCGTTCTCACCGGCGTTAGCACAACCATCCCCCTATTCCAGCGCTTGCTCGAAGAACCTGATTTCATCAAGGGCGATTATAACATCCACTGGCTGGAGCACTGGCTTGAGAGCCAGACTTAAAACCCGGCGACTATTGTTAAACGAGCAGGCGTCATGAACACTTGGAAAATCACCTGGCATTCGGCCCGTGCAGAGTTAAACACAGCCGAAACGCTGTTGAGCGAAGTGTTGTTCCCGCCTGCGGATGCGGTCAGCTTGATCAAAGATGATGCCGCCAAAGAAGAAGATGTCGCCAGCTGGCGACTTGAGGTCTATTTCTCGCAAAGCCCAGATGCAAGTGCGCTGCAAGCCTTGTTTACAAATCATGGGCTTGACCTTGGCCTGGGCAAGATTGACCAAGTCCCGGATATAGATTGGGTCGCCCATTCCCTCGAAGGTCTTGGCATTATCGAAGCAGGCAATTTCGTGCTTTATGGCATTCACGATGTCGACCGTCTGCCGACGGATGAAAACCTCATCCCCATTCGCATCGACGCCAATTTAGCCTTTGGCACAGGCCACCATCCGACCACAGCAGGCTGTCTTGAAATTCTCGACCAGCTCGACATAGCCGCGCCAAGCAATGTTCTTGATTTGGGTACTGGATCAGCGGTTCTTGCCATCGCTGCCGCCAAAATTTGGGGTTGTCCGATATTAGCAACTGACATCGACCCTGATTCTGTTGAAATCGCCGCCCATAATGCGACGTATAATGACGTCTCAGGGATTGATTTTATTTGCGCAGCTGGCTTCGACCATAAGGACATCAGCGCCCGAGCACCGTTCGATTTCATCTTCGCCAATATTCTAGCTGGACCTTTAAAACAACTCGCGCCGGAGATGGCCGATCATGCAAAGCCCGGCGCAACGCTCATTCTCGCTGGCCTTCTTGGCGATCAAGAAGGCAGCGTTCGAGCAGCCTATGAACAGGTAGGGTTTATACAAATCAACCGCCTCGCCCATAAAACATGGCCGGTCTTGGCCCTACGGAGACAGGCGTGATCGCGGTTTCGTGTCATTGCGGCAAGACTAAATTCGAAGTGCCGCATTTGCCGGAAAATATCGGCCGCTGTAATTGTTCTATCTGTTCGCGACTTGGCACTTTATGGGCTTATTATCCACCCGATCAGGTTAACCTGACACATGTTACAACCACGACATCGTATATTTGGGGCGACAAAATGATGGCCATTCATCATTGTACCACATGCGGGTGTACAACTCATTGGACAAATTTGGATGACCCAGCAGCGTCAAAAATCGGCGTCAACGCGCGGATGTTTATTGATATTGACCTTGATACTATTCCCATACGCCAGATAGATGGGGCTTCATATTAAGCGATGTTGCATATTAATGATCTAACCTATCGCATCGAAGGCCGGATGTTGTTTGATCAGGCCACGGCGGCATTATCGGCCGGCTGGAAGGTTGGATTTGTCGGTCGCAATGGCTCTGGCAAATCAACCATGCTGCGATTGATCCGTGATGAGATCAGTCCCGATGATGGCTCGATCACCCTGCGCAAAGGAAAACGCCTTGGCTCGGTTGCGCAAGAAGCGCCGTCATCAAGTGCCAGCTTGCTCGATACAGTTCTCGTCGCTGACCTCGAACGCACAAGGCTTTTAGCCGAAGCAGACAGCGCCGAAGACCCGGCCCGCATTGCCGACATTCAAACCCGGCTGTCAGATATTGAGGCCCATTCTGCCGAAGCCAGAGCCGCGACAATTCTGGCTGGCCTTGGCTTCTCTCACCAAGACCAAGCCCGCTCTTGCGCTGAATTTTCGGGGGGCTGGCGCATGCGCGTGGCTTTAGCAGCGGTGCTGTTCTCCGCCCCAGACCTGATGCTACTGGACGAACCAACTAATTATCTCGACCTTGAAGGCGCGCTCTGGTTGGAACATTACATCCGCCGTTATCCGTACACGGCAATTATTGTCAGCCATGATCGCGGCTTGTTAAACAGCGCGGTAACCCACATCCTCGCCCTTGAAAACGGTAAATTCACGGTGTCCCCCGGCGGCTATGACACGTATGAGCGCCGCCGCGCTGAACAGCGGGCCCAATTGGTTGCCCAAGCATCGAAGCAAGAAGATGCGCGCCGCCACATGGAACAATTTATATCGCGCTTCAAAGCCAAAGCCAGCAAAGCCAAACAAGCCCAAAGCCGGATTAAAGCCCTGGAAAAAATGAAGGCGGTTGCAGTGCCCTTGGCCGAGCGGACGATACCGTTCAATTTCCCCAGCCCAAAACCAATGGCCCCGCCAATCGTCCGCGTTCAAGAAGCCAATCTGGGCTATGGCGATGGACCGCCGGTCTTGAAAAAAGTCACGTTGCGAATTGATGCAGATGATCGCGTCGCGATCCTTGGCGCTAATGGTCAAGGCAAATCAACATTGGTCAAAGCCATATCCGGGCGCTTAACACCGCAATCTGGCAATGTCTACAAACATAAAAAACTGAAAATCGCCTATTTTGCCCAACACCAAATCGATGAATTAAAGCCCAAACAATCAGCCTATGATCATGTCCGCGACTTGATGCCAGAGGGCACCGAAGCCGAAATTCGCGCCAGAACTGCGCAGATGGGATTTGGTCCGGAAAAAGCAGACGTGAAAGCGACCAAACTCTCAGGGGGTGAAAAGGCCAGATTACTCTTTGGCCTGATAACATTTGAAGGCCCGCATATGATGATCCTTGATGAGCCAACAAACCATCTCGATATTGATAGCCGCGAAGCGCTGATCCACGCCCTTAGTGATTATACCGGGGCCGTATTGTTGATCACCCATGATGCTTGGCTAGCCGAAGCCTGCGCTGATCGCTTCTGGTTGGTGAAGGATAAAGCTGTTTCTCCATGGGAAGGCGATATGTCTGATTATCGCCAATTGATCCTCGATGCCGGTAAAACCCAAAAGCAACAAAACAAAACCCGCGCCAATGATACGCCAACACAAGCAGACCAACGCCGCAATACAGCCGCTACCCGAGCTGCCCTCAGTCCGTTAAAGAAAAAATCCGAAGCTCTGGAGCGCAAAATTGAAACTCTGACAACCCAGTTGGAAAAACTCGATGCCGCTTTGGCGGTGCCCGGTCTGTTTGAAAATTCTCTCGACAAAGCCACGACATTATCAAAACGGCGTGCTGAAACGCAAAAGCAAATCGAGCAGACGGAAGAAGATTGGCTACTTGCGAGTGAAACGTATGAAGCCGCCAAGACGCAGGCCGGTGTTTAGGCGCCAACACGGCATAATTACATGACATCACGTGACTGGCACAATGGTTAAAAACATCCCATATGCTACACTCATACCAAAAGGACCCCCGATTGATGCCCCCTCGTCCCCTTAAACTTACCTTCCCCGGTGCTTCTGGCGCTGATCTATCTGCCTGTCTTGATCTGCCCGCAGGGCCGATCAAAGCCTGGGCGCTCTTTGCCCATTGCTTTACCTGCACCAAAGACTTATTGGCGTCGCGCAAATTGGCCCAGGCCCTGACCAATGCGGGGTTTGCTGTCATGCGATTTGATTTTACCGGCCTTGGCAATTCTGGCGGTGATTTCGCCTCGACAAATTTTTCCAGTAATCTTGAAGACTTGCATTCTGCCATCGGCTATATGCGCGACCAGTATCAAGCGCCTTCCCTCCTGATCGGTCACTCCCTTGGCGGCGCAGCGGTGTTGGCCATTGCTGGTGGCGTGCCAGAAGTGCAAGCCGTCGCCGCCATCGCTGCTCCGGCAGAAGCGGCACATCTAATCGACAAATTTGACCATAAACTGGATGAGATCGAGCGTCTGGGCGAAGCAGAAGTAATGCTCAGTGAGCGCCCTTTTAAAATTAAGCAACAATTAATTGATGACCTCTCAGCTCAGAACGTCCTAGATCGGGTAGCAACATTAAAAAAACCACTGCTCATCCTCCATGCGCCGTTTGATAATGTGGTCGGGATTGAAAATGCCAAGCAGATCTTCAAAGCGGCCAAACATCCTAAAAGTTTTGTTTCGCTTGATGGCGCGGATCATCTATTATCGAAGCCAGAAGACGCCGCTTATGCTGCCTCGGTGATCGCGGGCTGGGCCAGTCGCTATGTCAAAACTGATTTGGCCATAGAGCCCCTGCCCCACGGCGAAGTCCTGGTTGAAGAAACCGGCATTGGCAATTATCAAAACCATGTTCGGCTCGGCGGCCATACGGGCTTTGCCGATGAACCGACAGCCATGGGCGGCCAAGACACTGGCCCCGCGCCATATGAATATGTCGCTGCTGGCCTTGGCGCTTGCACCTCGATCACACTGCGGATGTATGCGGATCGTAAAAAATGGCCAGTAGATCAGATCAAAGTG
>JAZGEB010000315.1:0-6708 GCA_036478515.1 Parvularculaceae bacterium
CGCAACGCCATGCCAGCGTGGCGCGGTGAAGGTGCGTTTTTGGATAATCTAAAAGCCGATAAGGATGTCATAGCGCATCTTGATACGGACAAACTCGATGCCTTGTTTGACCTTGGTTATCACACCAAAAATATCGATGCCATTTTCGAACGGGTTTTTGGCGCGTAGAAAAAATCACCCGGACAAAAATCTGAACAAACACTCTACTCCTCATTCCCTTCCAAAATATCGCGGTGTAAGGCCAGTCTTCCGCCATCGGCATAAAGAACCTGGCCGGTAATGAAGGAGGCTTCTGGGGAGGCCAAGAAAATAACAGCGTTTGCCACTTCTGCGGGTTCACCGCATCTGGCCATCGGTGTTTGTGCCGCTAATATTTTTTTCGCCTCAAGGTCATCCGCACTCGTCTCATCGCGAACCGACGAAAACCCGACCGCGTTGGCCCTAGCCCCTGTAATCGATAAAGCCATAGCTACCGCTTTGGTGAATTGGACAATGCCGCCCTGAGCTGCGGCAAAAACACCATGATTGGCACTAGCAGTATGAGCTTCTACGGTTGTCAGATTGATAATCGCAGCAGATTTTGCCCGATCAACACCGCCATCGCTCGGCTGTTCTGCTTGCTTCAAGATTTGTTTAACCACCGCCTTATTCAATAAAAACGTGCTGCGCATGTTACTATCAATGATCCGGTCGAAATCTTCTTCTGTGGTTTCAAGAAAAGGTTTTTCTAAAAACCCAAGACTGCAATTGGCCAGAATATCGACCCGGCCATAAGCATCCAACGCTTGGGCAATGACATTATGCACATCCAGCCGCTTGGCCGTGTCAGCATTGACGAAGTGTACGTCTGCGCCTTTTGCGACAAGGTAATCTTGAAACTCGCGACCTTTATTGTCATCGCGATCGACAATCACAAGTTGGTCACCTTGCCCGGCAAATTTCTGCGCAACTGCGCGGCCAATGCCCGCAGCAGCGCCGGTTACGATTACTGATCTTGCCATGGCTAAAGCTCCAATGCCATTTCTTCAATTAAGGAAGCCCGGTATAAAGAAGAATGCTGTTGAAAACAAACAAAAGCGCTTCATCAAGCTGAAGCGCTTTTTTATTTAACAAAGGTTATGTCAATTTTCTACTACTCGAGAATACTCATCGATCGGAGTTTTGTCATCTCATCTTTTATACGCAATTTTTGTCGTTTTAGATCATGTATTTCCAAATCATCATGGGCCGGGTGGGTAAGCTCTTCTGAAATCTTCAACTCAAGTTTCTCGTGACGTTCATTCAATTTTTCCAGACGTGCTTCTATAGCCATAATAAGCTCCTCATAAAAGTTGGGCTCTAAACATCTAAATTGAACACCTGAATTGACACTTTGTCACGAAAAAAACAGTTAACGAAGCACTAATCATCTATTTCCTTGGGTTTAAAAGACAATTAGCCTCATTCATATTTTGCACAAAACATGCTAAAATGATCTAATACTGGCAAACCTGCCCGTTTTCCAGATCACACATTTTCGCAACTACTTTGCGTTTATCGGAAATCATGGAAAATGGTGTAGAGCATGATAATGATCGCCGCCATCTCCATAAACTGGTAAGACCCTTACCAGATGCATGAAAGACCACCGACCCTTGACGTCAGATGACCCCAAAAACAAACCCGGCTTGCGGTTGGTTTCCGAAACGGAAGAAACCAATGAAGGTGCCGAAGATTTTCATCCCGACCCGGTCAATGATGAAGGCGTCAGTTTGCAAATTGCTGAACTAGAAGCCGAACACCGTGATCTCGATCTGGCGATTGCCACGGTCGAGGAGCGAATGCCCTATGATCGGATTAGTTTGCAACGCATGAAAAAGCGTAAACTTGCGCTCAAAGACAAGATCGTGACGTTAAAGGATAAACTCTTCCCCGACATAATTGCCTGATGGTTTTTTTTCGAGAGCGATAAAACCTAGATTTCCTCTTGCGCGAAGGCCGCTTCTTTTAGCGCCTGTTTTTGCTCATACATGGCTTGGTCAGCCTCGCGCAGCGTTTCCTCAACACATTGCCCGGTTCGAATGGGATAGATGCCAAAGGAGATTGACGCTGTGAGCGCACAATTTTCCCAGACCAATGGTTGGTTTTTCAAAAAACTGGCCAGATGCGACATTTTCTCTGTCCCCTGCTCCATATTGGCGTGGGCGAGGAGAATTCCAAACTCATCACCACCAAGTCGACCAACCGCATCGGTTTGGCGAATTTGAGCGGCCAGGGTTTCACCGACATATTTCAACACCGCATCACCAGCATTATGGCCATGATTGTCATTGATCCATTTCAAGCCATTGAGATCGACGTAAACCAAGGACGCGACCATATCATAGCGTTCAACTGACGCCATCATCCGCGAAAGCTCGCGGACAAAAGCCCGTCGGTTCATGATCTCAATAAGGGGATCTTGATCAGCCAGTTCGGTCAATTCAGCGACTGTTCGCCGGGCCGCCGCCAATTGGTTGCGTAGCCTTTGGACCTCGCGTTCTAATAACTCAACATCTTCTGCATCCGCTGCATCAATATCCGACTTTTCTGCCTCAATGCTGGCCATGTTCCCTTGCCCAATTTTTGTTGAGAAACGCCCCCGCGATCTCGGTGTTCATATTTATTCTAAAACCCAAGCTAGCCCAGACATCCTGCAAAATAGCAAAATCGCGTGGGCAAATTTAACGCGAATTTATCGCAAAACTTCCCGCTAAATTGCCGTGGCTTTGTTTACCCGGAAATAACCACGCCAAATCCGGCATTCCGGTTGCTTGTCGCCGGACAAAATGCTGCTATAAGCAGCGTTTCTCGACGGCACTCCCCAACAAGAGGTTGTTTTATGCCCCCGACAAAACACGGTTCTGGCGCACCTCTGGTGGGTATTATCATGGGCAGTCAGTCCGATTGGCCGACCATGACAGCGGCGGCAACGATCTTGAAATCTCTCGATATTGCCTTTGAAGCAAAAATTATCAGCGCGCACCGGACCCCCGACCGGATGGTCGACTATGCCAAATCCGCTCGCGATGCTGGCTTGCAAGTGATCATCGCTGGGGCTGGCGGCGCGGCGCATTTGCCAGGCATGATTGCTTCGATGACTTGTGTGCCCGTGCTCGGCGTGCCGGTGGAGAGCAAAGCGCTTTCGGGCCTTGATAGCCTGTTATCAATCGCCCAGATGCCCGGCGGGATTCCAGTCGGGACGCTTGCGATTGGCGCAGCAGGCGCAAAGAATGCCGGGCTGTTAGCAGCAGCTATTTTGGCCAATACCGATGACGCTCTGGCGGGTCGGCTTGATTTATTCCGCACCAAGCAAAGCGAGGCAGTTGCCGAGACCCCGCTCAATGACTGAACCCTTACCCAGAGGCAGCACCATCGGTATTCTCGGTGGCGGCCAACTCGGCCGGATGCTCGCCAGTGCCGCGGCCAAACTCGGGCTTAAGACCCATATCTATGCGCCGGAACAAAATGCTGTTGCGGCCCATGTGACCGGCAAATTCACCTGCGCCGCCTATGAAGATGCAAAGGCTTTGGCGCTTTTTGCCAAAAGCGTAGATGTCATCACTTATGAATTTGAAAATGTGCCGGTCGAGACGGCCGAGCAACTGGTCATCGCTGGGGCAATTTTGCGGCCCGGCGTGGAAGCCTTGAAAATCGCCCAAGACCGGCTCAATGAAAAGCAATTCGCCCGAAAACTCGACATCGCCACCGCCCGCTATATGCCGATCGCGAGTGCCGAAGCGCTGGAGATGGCAATGCAGGTGACCGGCATGCCAGCCATCCTCAAGACCCGACGTTTTGGCTATGATGGCAAAGGTCAAGCGGTCATTTATGAGAGCAGCGAAGCAGCAGACGCGTTGAAAGAACTGGCCAATGCGCCCGCCATCCTTGAAGGCTTCGTGCCATTCGCAACAGAAATCTCGGTGATTGTCGCACGCGGCATTGATGGTAACATTGCTTGTTATGACCCACCAGAAAATTTGCATACGGACGGTATCCTATGCCAATCAAGCGTTCCGGCAAAAATCGATGAGAGCGTTAAAGCCGATGCGATCAAGTTGGCAACAAAAATTGTCGACACCCTGTCATATATCGGCGTTCTCGCAGTTGAATTTTTTGTTGAAAAAAATGGCGGCTTGATCCTCAACGAAATCGCCCCCCGGGTACATAATTCTGGCCACTGGACATCAGATGCGTGCACTTGTGGTCAATTCGAGCAGCATATCAGGGCCATTAGCGGTTGGCCCCTCGGCTCGACGATGCGACATAGTGACTGCATAATGAAAAACCTGATTGGTAAAGAGATTGAGCCTGTTGCCCAGCTTGCTGCCAGCACCCATAATTGCGTCACCGATTATGGCAAAGGAGAACCGCGTGAGGGCCGCAAAATGGGCCATGTCACGACACTGAAACCACGCACCTAAAATATAACTCGAAAAACACTAAATAATTTAGCAACGGGGAACAAGATGACACAAAAAGACCTGCCACCAGTTGGGGCGCCTGATATTGAAATTGCCAGAGCCGCGCAAATGAAGCCTATTCTTGAATTGGCCGAAAAGCGCCTCGGCGTTCCCGCAGACGCTCTTATTCCGTATGGGCACCATAAAGCAAAAATCTCGCTCGACTATATCGCCGCCCAAAATGATAAGCCAAAGGGCAAGCTCATTTTAGTTACCGCGGTTACACCGACGCCGGCCGGCGAAGGTAAAACCACGACCAGTGTCGGTCTCAATGATGGTCTCAATAAAATCGGCGTTAAATCCATGGTCTGCCTGCGCGAGCCATCGCTTGGCCCCTGCTTTGGAATGAAGGGTGGTGCCGCGGGCGGTGGCCGGGCGCAGGTTGTGCCGATGGAAGACATTAATCTGCATTTCAACGGCGATTTTCACGCCATTACATCAGCCCATAATTTGATCTCAGCGATGCTCGACAATCATCTTCAGTGGGGCAACAAACTGGATATTGACCCTCGCCGGATCACTTGGCGACGGGTACTCGACATGAATGACCGGGCGTTACGCAATATTACGCTTGGCCTTGGCGGCGTCGCCCATGGTATCCCGCGTGAAAGCGGTTTTGATATTACGGTCGCGTCCGAGATCATGGCAATCTTCTGTCTGGCCACCGATCTGAAGGATTTGCAGACCCGTATTGGCAAGATCATCGTCGCCAAAACCAGAGACAAAACCCCGGTGACGGTTCGCGATATTGGCGCTGATGGTGCTGCAACGGTGTTGCTCAAAGATGCGCTTGCGCCCAACCTAGTGCAAAGTATTGAACATAATCTAGCGCTGATCCATGGCGGGCCGTTCGCTAATATTGCCCATGGTTGCAATTCTGTGATGGCGACCAAGGCTGCGTTATCGCTCGCAGATGTTGTCGTCACCGAGGCTGGATTTGGCGCGGACCTTGGGGCCGAGAAATTCCTCAACATCAAATGCCGCCAATCTGGTTTGCGCCCGGATGCTGTCGTTTTGGTGTGCACCATCCGTGCCCTGAAAATGCAAGGCGGGGCAGCGAAGGCTGATCTTGGCACCTCAAATCCGCAAGCCCTAAAAGACGGCAGCGTCAATCTCATTCGCCATATTGAAAATTTGAAAAAATTTGGCCTGACGCCGATTGTTGCGGTCAATGATTTCATTGCCGATACAAAAGAAGAGCGCGACGCCCTCTGGCAGATCTGCCAAGCCCAAGGCGTCGAGATTATCCGCGCCACTCATTGGGCAACCGGCGGCGAAGGCACCACCGAGTTGGCGACAGCGGTGATGGCGCAACTCGAAAGGGGTGAGACCAAGTTTGACTTTCTCTACCCGGATGAAATGGCGCCAATCGACAAAATCCGGACTATCGCCAAAGAACTTTACCACGCATCAGACATCGCCCTTAGCCGCCCGGCCCAACTTACCTTAGCAGAAATTGACCAATTGGAGCTTGGTAAATTGCCGGTCTGTATCGCCAAAACGCCATATAGTTTTTCTTCTGATCCAAAAAATATTGGTGCTGCCAGCGATCATATTTTGGAAGTGCGCGAAATAAGGCTTGCCGCTGGTGCGGGCTTCATCGTCGCGATCTGCGGTGACCTGATGACCATGCCCGGCCTCCCCCGCCACCCTGCCGCGCTGGATATTGGCCTAGATGACACAGGCGAAATTGTCGGCCTGGCTTAGTCCCCTTTCCCCCGGAGGGATGTGCGCATGGGCGTTAGTCCCGCCATTTTCTGGCGGGGTATAAAAATGAACCGCACGCGATTGGCTTCGCCAATACGCTTTCGCGGTTTTTCGCATTTCAGCTAAAGCTGAATTGCGAGAAGGAGGCGGGCGCTAATCTCAGGCTCGCTTTAAAGTTTTATTGTAGAGTGCGGCCTCTCAACCAACGCCCTGCATTATTCTGACACCCAATCTATAGGCATCTTCCCTTCTTGCAAAAGAAAGACAAAAGGGCCGGCAGAGTGACAACGAGATCCACATCCCGTCCAACCTGCGTGCATCCCCTGATCCTTCAAGGCTGGTACCAAAAAGCCTCCTCATGATCAGGTCTGTTTGTATCTTACACCAGCTTTAGGGGACGGGGATAAACTAGTGCAAACCCAGTGGTGGCAAGCGTTTCGTTGAACGAAACGTTAGTGGGTTTTGACCATGTCGCGCTTCCCCGGCGAAGGCCGGAGCCCAGCTCTGGACGAGCAAGGAG
>JAZGEB010000316.1:0-4464 GCA_036478515.1 Parvularculaceae bacterium
GCATTCCCCATACCGGCGATGCCCTTCGGTTGATCCGTTGGGCCCATGAGACCAATCAGCAAAGCGATCTGGTCGAAGCGCTGCTCGCCGCCTATTGGCAGGGCGGCGCAGACCTGTCTGATTGCGACACGCTGGCGACTATTGCCGGTACGGCGGGACTAGATAAAGCAGCCATTCGCACACGTCTCGCGGGTAGCGACGACCTCGAAGAGGTCCTGAATGAAGCCAAATCCTTCCGCAAGGGCGGGGTCAACGGCGTGCCGACTTTTATTGTCAATGAAGCGCAAGGCTTTGCTGGCGCGCTGCCCCCGGACCAACTGCTCACGGCGCTGCGCCAATTGGCGGCAGAAAGCCCTGTTATTTCTGACACATAAGAAGTAATAACTCAGCAGGAGCTTGCATCAAAACCGCTTTGCCGCTTCAATGGCGTGAAGCGACATTTATTGGGGAGACATGTCGGATGTCATCTGGACGAATTCTGGTCACTGGCGGCGCGGGCTATATTGGCTCGCATACAAGTTGGGCCTGCCTTGATGCTGGCCATGAGGTTGTCGTGCTCGACGATCTGTCCACCGGTGTTGAAGCCTGCATTCCTGACCAAGCCACGTTTGTAAAAGGCAGCATCGAAGACCGCGATCTTGTCGCTGCAACGTTGAAAAAATATCAGATCAGCGCAATTTTGCATTTTGCCGGGCGTATCGTGGTGCCTGAATCCGTTGAAAACCCGATTAAATATTATAAAGAAAACACCCTTCACAGCTTCGGCCTGTTGGCGACCGCGATCAATTGCGGTGTTGGGAATTTCATCTTTTCCTCCACTGCAGCCGTTTATGCGCCGCCCGAAGATGGCAATATGGCCGGCTTGAAAGAAGATGATTTAAAAGAGCCGCTCTCGCCTTATGGTCAATCGAAATTGATGACCGAGCACATGATCCGCGATATTGGCATTGCCCACGGGCTTAATTCTGTGGTGTTGCGCTATTTCAACGTTGCCGGTGCTGACCCGCAAGGCCGTACCGGTCAATCCACGCCCAACGCCACCCACCTGATCAAAGTTGCCAGCCAGACCGCCCTTGGCCAGCGCGACAAGATGGCGCTTTACGGCGATGATTATCCGACCCCGGACGGAACCTGCATTCGCGACTACATTCATGTCACAGATCTTGCCTCGGCCCATGTCCATGCGCTTGAAAAACTCCTCGCCAAAGGCGGTCAGTACACGATGAATTGCGGTTATGGTCGCGGCGCGTCTGTGTTTGATGTGGTCAAGGCAGTTGAGGGCGTCACCGGCGCGAGCTTGCCGGTTGAAATTGTCGGCCGCCGGGCTGGCGATGCGCCATGCCTGATTTCCAACAATAAAAGAATTCTTGAGACCCTTCCCTGGAAGCCTCAACATGACAGCCTGGAGGAGATGGTCTCCTCGGCCCTAGCTTGGGAGCGCACTCTGGCTGCAAATGCCGCCTAAACCAGTTGCGCCTGATGATGATATGACCTTGTTGCGTTCGCTAAAATTCTCATCTGTCATTTTCATCTTGACCCTTTTCACGCTACTCGCCCCAAGCCATGCCAAAGATGTCCGGGTCGCGAAGGGCAGCGCGATTAGCACTTTGGGCGCAGGCATTGCCAAAGCTGGTCATAATGGGGTGGTCTATCTTGCTCCGGGTACTTACTACGTCAATGATTTGACGATCCCGTTTAATATCAGCATTGTCGGGGAAACTGATAATGGCGGGGAGGTGATTTTAACCTCGCGCCGGGCGGTCGCCAAAGGCTTGCTCGTGCCAACCGAAGGCGCGTCCCTCGCAGTCCGCAATGTCACTTTTGAAGGCGCTGTTTCGCCGGACAAAAACGGCGCTGGTATTCGTTTTGAAGGCAAATTGTTGCGACTTGATCATTGTATTTTCAGCAATAATGAAGATGGTATTCTCGCTACTGGTCATCCCAAGTCAGTGGTTAAAATCACCCACACAAAATTTATCAATAATGGCCATGGCGATGGCTTTTCCCATGCCATGTATATTCGTGATGCAGTCAAATTAATCGTCGAAGACAGTTATTTTGAAGGCACCAGTATTGGCCATCACATTAAAAGCATGGCTACGGAAACAATTGTCCGGAATAACGTGTTCATTGATGGGCCTAATCAGCCAAGCTATATGGTCGACATTACCAAGGGCGGCAGCGCGGTTATTGAGGGCAACACGATGACAAGGGCGCAGACCGCGTCGCAAGAAACCTTGATTAATTATGACACCACAAGGGGCGGAACGCTTGGTAGCCTGATCATTCGCGATAATATCATCAAAAATGCCAAACCCCGCGGGCAACTCTTGCGCAACCCGGAAAAAGTCCCGGTCAAACTTGAAAACAATACCATCACCAATATCAAAACCGGCACGTTGGCCCTGCCCGGTGAATTGCAAATGGCCGAAGGACAAAGTCAAGCACAAGCGCAAGCTGTGCAGCAGGAAACCAAAAATAGCGGCCACTATACTCAAGAACAGCTGGAACAGCTGTCCCCGAAACAACGCAAAATGGTCGAGCGAATGACCGGATCACGCAAGCCGGTCGGCGTGCAAACCGCTTCCGCCGCTGGCCCTTTGGGTGTGACCCCGGGACTAGCAGCCTATGAGGATGATCCCTCAGCGGCGCTTAATTTGCCTGCTGATGTGACCATTGAATCCACGCAAGTCGCAGCAGAAAGCGCGGCCCAAGACCCAGATGCACAAGCAAAACCGGCGCGAAAATTACGCGGATTTGGCCGCCGTCAAAAAGCGGAGAACCCGTCACAAGCGGGGGCGCCGCTAGTTGATAAGTCAATCAGAGGTCTGATCACCTTGCCGGATTACGCCCCGCTATCACAAAGCAATGATGTCGCCAGATTCAATCTGGTGCGCCTTACGGGCCGCAACCGGGTCTCGCCTTTTGTCACATTTGGACAAATATTTAAGCGTGGCCAAGTTTTTCCAACGACCAAGCTTGAAGCGCGCTTTGGCAGCGAGAAAGTTGCCGCGCAAATGACCACCAAAGCTCTGTACAGTGATGGCAGTGTCCGCCATGGCGCCATGGCTGTCGTCGCGCCAGCTTCAACGAAACGATCCTTACAAGGGGTTTTAGCGAAAACAACAAAACCCACTCCAGCCCCAAACCTGCCATGGCCAGCTGAGTATAATCTGATCGTTCAAATAGATGGGCAAACGGCGGACAAAATCGATTTTAGCAAGCGGCTAAAGCTTCGGAACTTACCGCAATCCACATGGATGTCTGGCCCCTTGGCAACAACCTATATGGTCGATGCCATGGCCGGACCTCTCTTGCGGGTGCGCGGCGACATTACCGTTTTTGCCAATAAGACAATCCGCAGCCGGTTGAGTTTTGAAAACCATCACAGCTTTGCCAAGGGCAATCGCGATTTAGCTTACCGGGTCAAAATATATAATGGCGACCAGATTTTGCTCAATCGCGGCGTGCCCACGCATTACCGGGGCAGTAATTGGAGCGAAACCCTTTGGAAGGGCACATTACCCGCATGGGAATATCAGGCTGACGCCCTGCTGCTGCGCGAGACGGCAGCGATCCCGCCTTATGATTTTTCATATGGGATTGATCAAGCGAGTATTGCCGCCCAAGCGCGAACCCTCGGTGTGCCGACACGCACGGCTTTTGATGCTTATGATGTGACAAAATATATGCCGAGCACCGGCTCGCGCCCAGATATCGGGCCGCTGCCTCTGTGGGATGTCTATGCGCTCAAAACCATGAACCGGTCTGCCCTTGCCAGCCAAAGAAAACGCGCCGGAATTGGCGGCGCTATCCCTTGGCATTTTGCTGATGACAACAGCGGTCTGCCAGTTCGAGTTGATCAGCACCCGTTATTTTGGGCCGAACAACGTGGCAGCCAAGAGCGGCGCGGTAAGGATCGGATCCCGGAAAGTTATTTTACCGGCGGCGATGGTGGATGGACTGCTGAATTGGCGCATAAGCCGGCCATGGCCTATACCGCTTATTTGCTCACGGCTGACCCCTATTTTGCCCGCGAGGTCGCCCATGAGGCTGCCTTTGCCATCGCGTCCGTCTGGCCAGAAAAACGTGCAGGCACCAGTCTGATTATGGGTGACCCGCAATTGCGCGCTAGGGCATGGGGCTTGCGCGATATCGGCAATGCCGCCTTCATCCTGCCAGATGACAATCCGCTTAAGGATTACTTTACCAACTCCTTGGCGCTAAACCTGAAAGCGCTGATGAAAACCTATGTGCTAGACGGCGCGATGGATCATGCAGGCCAGACAGAGGGCTATTTCAAAGAAAAAATCGATAAAGACCCGCTTCGGATATCACCCTGGCAAAATGACTATATGGTCGCTTCATTGACCCAAGAGGCTTTGCGTGGCTCAACGCTGGCAGGCGAGCTGATTGATTGGACTGCCAATTTCCAGATTGGCCGAATTCTTGCCAAAGGCGCCG
>JAZGEB010000317.1:0-3791 GCA_036478515.1 Parvularculaceae bacterium
AGACCAAACCGCCTTGCTGAAATTCGCCAACCAGATCAATTTCCGCAATTTCTACTTCGGCGGCATCTTGGTCATTTGACGCATTTGCCTGAGATTGCGTTGTCGCTTGGTTTTGGCGCTCCGCTTCAGGGTTATCATACAAGACAGCGTTTTGCGCTTCGGCTTTCGTCGTCGTGCAGGCTGTCATCATCAAACCGGCAAGACCGATTAGGAGTAATTTACTTGTCGGCATACGCATCACGGAAGGCGTCCTTTCAAAATTCAATTAGCTTTGGAATGTTGTTGATGTGCTTTGAGTGATGCCGCAGCATCGATATAGGCTTCTTGGTGATCCACACTCCAATATTTGAGTTGATCAAGTGCGATACGCTTACTGGTGACGGCGCACATCACATAGCTGCCGGAATGACGAACTTCAAAATCGCTATCGAGATAATCGACGACAGCCTCGCCGCCGCCCAACCCGTTATTGAGAAAATTATTCATCCTTTGCCCCAACCTGTCACCCGTTGCCATCCTACTCAAATTTTGGGCTTAGTCAAAGAGCGATGATTGGCCGCTCCGGGAGCTTGGTTTTGGTTTTTTCGCAGCTGGCTTGCCCCAACCCTCAGTCTTGCCCCCAGTCCTGGCCCCAGTCCTGGCCCCAGTCCTGGCTTCAGTCCTGGCTTCAGTCTTGGCCTCAGTTTTTGGGCCAAACACGATGCCGCGCTCGCCATCAGCAAAGACCAGGGTTGCCGTGCTGTCTGGGGCGGGGGTTTTGGCCGAGCGGATGACCTCACCAGCGGGGGATTGGACCAACGCATATCCGCGATTGAGGACTGATTTGTATGACAGGGTTTCGAGCAACCGCCCGGACCGGACAAGGCGTTCACTGGCACGGGTCAGCCGCTCCTTCCCAGCCTTGCCAAGCGACAATGCTGCCGCATGCAAGGCCCGGCGTCCCTCCTTGGTGGTCTGTTCAAGTAAAGAAAATGGCAATTTGGTCCGCTGCAGCCGGTCAGTTGCTTGGGTGAAGCGCTGGCGCTGCGCGAGGGCGAGCCGTTGGCCGAGGCGCTGAACTTCAAGACCCCGATGGACTACGCCTTGAGCCAGAGTTGCAGGCTGCAAGCGCCCACTTGTTCCGGCCAATCGCGTCATCGCTCGCTCTAATCTTGCTTGAAGACTAGCGCTCAAGCGATTAGCAATATTGTCTAATCTTTGTGCCGGTGTCTCTAGAAGAGTCTCGGGCCGACCCAAGCCCCGGGCAGCGGATTGCAAACCGACCCGGCGCTGCTCCAGAGTCCGGGAGGCGGCATCGAGCAAGCGACGGCTTTTATTGCTGATCTCGAGCACCAATTCTGTGCGCACCGGCACCGCCATTTCCGCCGCCGCGCTTGGCGTAGGGGCTCGTCGGTCGGAGACAAAATCAATCAAGGTGGTATCGGTTTCATGGCCGACAGCGGAAATCAGCGGGATCTTGCTTGCCGCTGAAGCCCGGGCCACGGCTTCATCATTAAAACACCACAGGTCTTCTAAAGAACCACCGCCTCTGGCCACGATCAACACGTCAGGACGGGGGATAGGTCCGCCCGCAGCAATAGCGTTGAAGCCATTGATTGCTTTGACAATTTGCCCCGCCGCTTTATCCCCTTGCACAAGGGTTGGCCAGACCAGGACATGACTTGGAAACCGGTCCCGCACGCGGTGCAGAATATCGCGGATCACCGCCCCGGTCGGCGAGGTCACAACCCCGATGGTCTGCGGCAAAAAGGGCAGCGCTCGCTTGCGCTCTTCCGCAAACAGCCCCTCACCGGCGAGCTTCTTCTTGCGCTCTTCAAACAGCGCCATCAGCGCCCCAGCGCCGGCAGGCTCCAACGTATCGATGACAATCTGATAACGCGACTGGCCCGGGAAAGTCGTCAGCCGGCCAGTGGCAACGACTTCCATGCCCTGCTCCGGGCTGATTTTGAGCTGTGCCGCTTTGCCCTTCCAGATCACGCCGGAAATCACCGACCGCTCATCTTTCAGGTCCATATACATATGGCCTGACGCCGCCTTGGTCACCCGGCCTAATTCACCGCGTACCCGGACATAGGAAAACCCGTCCTCAATCGTTCGCTTGATCGCGCTGGAGAGCTCAGAAACCGTCTGTTCGGGAAGATTACTCATGTAGCCGCCCCGCTCAATTGCCAGCTTGCAGCTGCGCTTGGGCAATCTGTCTCAGGGTGCGTTTTGCTGGCCTCAACGAACTGGCACCAACGACCATAAAGCCCCGAGCTTCAGCGCTGACCAGCCACGGGCCGAGCGCTTCAAGGGTGGTGTCATAAGGATGGCCGATGGCAATGGCAGAGCCTTGCTGTTTGGCGATGACCTCTAGCTGGCGCAACTGCCCGGCAACATAGGCCGCGCCGCCAGCGCCAAAATCTGCATCCAGAAACACATCCCGGCGCAGCGTAGTCAGGCCCAAAGCGGCCGCGGCAGTTTTCACCCGGCTGGCACCTGTGGTTCGGCTATCGAGAAAAAATGCCCCGCGCTGGTCAAGCTGCGTGAGCACCAGTTTCATTTTTGCATTTGATTGGGTAAATCGCGAGCCCATATGATTATTGACCCCCTGATAACCGGTAAAACTATTCAAATTGTTTGCCAGACGCTGGCGCAATACGGCATTGGATTGCCCGACCAGCAAGGCATTTGGTCCTGGACCGATGGCTGCTTCCGCCTCCCCTGCCAAACTTGCTTCCATCGGTAAATGCAACATGATTTCATGATCACGAGCGATGGCCTGATCGACCTGGCGTTGGACATCTGGCGCATAGGGCAAAAACGATAGCGTCAATGGCGGCGGCAATGCGGTTAATCGATCAAGCGCGGCCGGGCTCATGCCCAGATCATCTATGATGATGACAATCTTCGCTGGTCCCTGGCGGCGTGCCTGCTGGCGCATCAGCACCGCCACCATTGGCGGCGCTTCTGTCAGACGCTGATGTCCCGGTACAAGGGTCATCTGTGCATCAGCGCGCAGCAACAATCGGCTCTCTTCCACCGGGCGAGCGCTATCGAGCAGCAAGGCAAAGCCAACCCCGGTGAGGAGCGCCAATAACAACACGCTAGATCCGAACGCCAATTGTCGGTCAGCCCTCGTGCGTAATGTGAAAAAATCTTTCATCTTCCTGTCTTTAGCGCCACTTGCCCGGTTTGAGAAGATCAGAAATGGTTAACCGTCGCTCTTGCCTGAGCCTGCTTGCTCTGGCTCCCAAAGCCCTTATGGTGTGGCCACGATGATCCTCCTAATCGATAATTATGACAGCTTCACTTACAACTTGTACCACCTCGTGGCCGGGCTTGGCGAAGATGTCCGCGTCATCCGCAATGATAAGATTAGCGCCGCTGAGGCCGTGACCTCTGGGGCTCGCGCGATTATTCTCTCCCCCGGTCCGTGCACGCCCAATGAAGCAGGAATTTGTATCGAGGTGGTGAAACAAGCGGCAACAGCTAAGCTCCCTGTTTTCGGTGTCTGCTTAGGGATGCAATCGATGGCGCAGGCTTTTGGCGCGCAGATCGTGTCGGCGGACCGACTGATGCATGGCAAAACCAGTCCGATCAATCATCAAGGCAACCGCCTATTTGCCGGCATGCCAGAGACCTTCACTGCCACCCGCTATCACTCGCTGGTGGTCGACCCAACAACCATCCCCGAAAAAGTGCAAGCCTTAGCGCGCGCAGCCGATGATCAGGAGATCATGGCGCTTAAAATCCGCGACCTGCCAATTTATGGCGTCCAGTTTCACCCCGAAAGCATTGCCTCTGATTTT
>JAZGEB010000318.1:0-2335 GCA_036478515.1 Parvularculaceae bacterium
ATTTTTGGTCTGGCCACTGAAGATCAAATCGCCAATCGCGAAACTATCATCATTAGCCCTATCGGCGAGACAGGCTTTTACGTCCGCAAGGCCAATAGCCGTCTGGTCATCAGCGGAGCGATTTTCCTGAGGGCCCATATAGAGGCAAAGCTTCTCTAATTCGGACTGGAGGATGCCGCGATCCGGGGGCAGCGCGTCCATCCATAGGGACAAGGCCTCGGGCTGAATGGTCAGGCCTTCCGTCGCTAGCGTCTCTTGAATATAGCTGCCATTTTCGGCGGCGCTCTGCTCGTAACAGGGTAGCGCAGCAGTGCGCTTATGGGCCTCGATGGTTTTGCGTAACCCGGCGGTTTTGCGCAAACTTCCCGCTTCAATGATGATCAAGGCATTTGGCTCAAAGCTGCCGGCATCAACTATTGCTAACAGGGCTTTGACTGCTTTTGAAATTGCGTCATCACTGCCGCGATAACGGATGAGCCTTTGGCCGCCCATAAAAGATAAAGCAGCGGCTTCATCGGCAAGGCGACCGGGGTGTTCTTTTAAATCAGCATTGGTCAATTCAACGGTGTTGAAGGGATCGTGTAAATCATCAACGATCTGCCTTGCGACTATATCAGAGCGCTCGCGGACCATGCCGCCATCGCCGCCATAGATTAGTACCAGAAAGCAGGCAGCGGGGCGTTTTTTTAAGAAACCGCCAATGTCTTTGCCTTTGAGCGCAACCATTTTTTAAAGGTCTGCTTCTGCTTCAACCGGCTCAATTTTCGTCCGTGCCCCGCGGATAAAGAGCGCCAATTCAATTTCCAATTTGTCGGCTAATTCAAGCACTGCTTTGCGGACCGCATCATCTTCCCCAACCAGCGATGCATATTGCGATTTCACCACACCAAAACCGGAAACCGCCGTGACCCGGCCTTGCCATTTATTCGCGGTGCCGCGTTGGGTCAGGGTGTAGCGCGCATCAATTTTGTAATTATAGCGGATGGTATTGGCGCTTTGGGTAACCGCAAGGCTTTCTCTGGTTTCACGCAAGACAACCTTCAAATCAAATTCTGGGGTGCCAGATGGGGCGAGGCGGTCATTGAGGGCGTTTTGCAATTGAAAGCCGGGCTTTTCCGGGGCCGGGATCGGTGCGACATAAATGCTCGACAGGCCATTGGCCACGCGCATGTCTTTTTCCGCATAAAGCGGGGTGAAGCCACAGGCGGTTGTGGCGAGCAAGAGAGCGCTAAGGGCGATGAGCTTGAGTAGGGTGTAACGCATGGAATGAACCTCATTTTGGGGAGATCGTAGCTGAGCTGGCGTTGAGGCACAATATCTCAGGGCAATGCATATGCCAGAGCCGACGAGCACGCGGATAGTAGGGTGGATTAAGCCATCGGCGCAATGCACCGAACCAACATTGCCATGGTGCATTATCGCTTGCGCTTAATGCACCCTACTATGCGCTATCGGCTTGAAATAAACTTCTGTCTCGCCCTCGTCCGTGGCACTGCCGGTTCACGCTTGAAGTGCAAGTGTCGTCCCGGGCTCGCCCCGGGATTTCATGAGGCTGGCACTGCCCTTAGATCTCGCGAGATCCCGAAACAAGTTCGGGATGACGGGATTCGTGGGGAAGCGGTCTACCACCTATTCACCCCACCACAATATTGATAATCCGGCCGGGCACGATAATCACTTTACGGATGGTTTTGCCCTCAATGTGACGCTGCACAACATCGCTGGCCATTGCCAGTTTTTCGATTTTTGTCTTGTCTGCTTCAGCAGGCACCTCTAGCTCACCGCGCTTTTTGCCGTTGATCTGAATCGGCAGGGTGATGGTATCGGCGACCAATAGGCTTGGATCATGGGTCGGCCATGGCGCATCACAAATGAAGCCCTCGCCGCCAAGATGTTCCCAGCAGCCTTCTGCCACATGGGGCACGAACGGCGCGACCAGACGCGTCAGGCTTGAGAGCGCTTCGGCTTTGGCCCAATCAGATATATTTTCATTGCTGCCAGCTTTTTTGACCACCGGGATTAACTCATAAGCCCGGGCAATGGCTTTGTTAAACCGAAAATTCTCGATGTCATCGCCAATCCCGGCAATGGACAGATGGACGGCGCGGCGCAAATCGGCATCCGCCTCGTTTGCACCTTGTGTGTTTAAGTCAACGGATTTCAGCAAGTCAGGATGGCCAAAGCATGTGTCCCAAATCCGGTTGACCAGCCGCCACGCGCCTTCCGCCCCGGCATCGGTCCATTCAACATCGCGCTCCGGCGGGCTGTCCGAGAGCATGAACCAGCGCGCGGCATCAGCGCCATAAGCATCGGCAATTTCCATGGGCGAGACCAC
>JAZGEB010000319.1:0-5243 GCA_036478515.1 Parvularculaceae bacterium
TGTTGTTTTACGCGAATAAAAAACCTCTCAAATATAAAGTTCTGCCTTATTACAAGCATCGGCTTTTCCTCAAACGATCAAAAATGCCAGCCGCTGAATTACCGTTCTTAGTGAACGCGCAAGACAGCACCAGTGACGGATTACCTATCAAATTAAGCGAGGAGGTATAAAATGAATGATGACATCCCTATTATTGAAACAGCTGAATCACAGTCAGCAACTCCTGCACAACAATATGATGATTTTATAGGAGTATGGATTTCCTATAGTCGCGCCAAGCAGGATTTCCAGATGTATGTCGGCAATCGGCTTGAATGGGAACAATCCCATGACCTGCAAGGACCAGCGTTGGCAAGTTGGCTCGGTACCGAACAAGAAATGGCTGACGCTATCGCCATTCACAAGGCATCAATGATTGAACGACTGGAAGAGATGGAGCAAATCCCAGAAGAGTACGCACTTTTTTTATCGGCCCAACAGCGCTTAGAAATTAAACGTATCAAAATTATCTTGGAACGAGAATCAGAATTGGAAAAAACGATTTCCTCGATCAATAGGGAGGTCCCTCATGAGCGCGAGGAATAATAGACAGGCACCGATTTATGTAGTCACGGCTGCCTTCCGTGAAGGCGTCAATCACGCACACGCGGATGTTCGCAAGGGAAAGAAAATTCGATACCGCCCCTCTCTCATCAAATCCGTTTTGAATGATCATTATCGAGAGCAATATATCAATGGATATAAACATGGGTTTAAGCAGGCCACACGGGAATTGCGCATGAAGGACTTATCATCCCTGCCCCCTGCACTCTCAGAGAAAAGGAGGGAGCGCTAATATGGAGCCGAATAATAGACAAGATTTAATCGAAATTATGGCCAAAGAGGCTGAAATTCCTCTCTATAGGAGATTCACAGAAGCCCAATCAGCATCTATAATCGGTATTTCTCTACCCACCTTGCGCCGCATAAGAGCACGTGGCGAGATTGCCTATTTAAAAGTCTCAGAACGCCGAATTCAATTTTTAGGGCTGCAACTATGCAGTTACCTAGTCGATCAAATTCAGGAGGTATCATGTCCAAAGCACCATCAAAGCGTGAGTTCCAACTCGGAGAATACTGGATTAGCAAACGGGAAGAATCCGGCACCTACTACAAATACTGGTACGATGGAAAAACTCGACAAACGAGATGCCTTTCTCTCCGCACAAAGAACTTTGATGAAGCCACGCAAAAATTGACCGATTGGTTTATTCTGAACCAACAAAAGCCAGAAAACCAGGAACGACCACCTCTCTTGGCTGAAATCTTCGCGCGATATTATGAAAGTCACGGGCAACACCTCAATTCACGTGACTTGATAAATCTGGCACTGCGTTACTGGCTGGAATTCCATGAGGAACGCACCGTGGAAGAAGCCTGCGCTCCAACCGAACAAGAACGGTTTCACCATTGGCTCATTCATGATAAAGGCCTAAAGCCCAATTCAGCTCAGCGCATTGTCGCTAATGGCAAGACCGGTATTAACTGGGCCTGGAAGAGGGGAGAGATTGATCGGGTGCCTTATATTGCGCCCGTGAAGAATATCGGTGTCATCCCGCCAAAAGGGCGTCCCATGAGCATCGCAGAAGTGGCGCGAATGATTGAATGCGCAACCGAGCCTCATCTCGTCGACTTTATCATCATGATGATCGGCATGGTGGCGCGTCCTGATGCCGTCTACGATCTGACATTCGATCGTTGTGACTTTGAGAATAATATGATTGTTCAAAATCCACCGAACCGCCCCCAGACAAAAAAATATCGCCCAACCACAAAAATGGGGAACCAGTTAAAAGAGTATCTCCTAGGCTTGAGCGAAATTTCAGAAAGCGACCATGTCATCAATTATAAAGGGCGCTCGGTAAAGAGTATCAGGACAACCTGGAACAAAACTCGAAAAATGGCCGGTCTGGATTCTAAAGTCGTGCCTTACAGCTTGCGTCATACAATGGCGCGATACATGCGGGCGAGTAGCGTTCCAGCCTGGGAAGTGTCCGCTCAACTGGGACACAAACAGCTAGCTCAATCGACGACAGAAATTTATGCGCCGTTCGATCCTGCGTATCTTTTGCGTACCACTGAGGCGATTGAAAAGTACTTTTCAGAGTTTGCGTACCAGTTGCGTACCAAAAAAATTGGTGATTTTTTGGAGCATCGAAAAATTATCGTTGTAGATAAAGAGGTTAGTGGTGGAGCTAAGCGGGATCGAACCGCTGACCTCTTGCATGCCATGCAAGCGCTCTCCCAGCTGAGCTATAGCCCCTTACCAAGGGTGATCGAGAAACGGTTCATGCCTCTCGAAAAAATTGCTGCCAAGATATAATCTTGAAAGCTTGGGAACACCAGTGCCGCTAGATCGGCACCGGGTTATTTATTTACTCATTGTCTTTGCTCGGCTTGGGCACGCCCAGATCAATATTTTCTTCTTCTTCGTTGTCGAGCAGTGATTCATCATCGGCGTCATCAACATCGACCTCGATGCCTTCGAGGTCTGGAACCTCATCATCAGATTCTTCGTCATCATCATCATCATCGTCGTCGAGACTGGCTTTGCGTTTCGAGGGCGCGCCGACATTTGTCTCATCAGCTTCATCTAGGCTGGTTTCAACTTCAGACTTGTCTTCTTTTTCCTCTTCTTCCTCATCCTCTTCCTTCTTTTCCTCCTCATCGGTTTGCGCCGCGGCTTCTTCTTCCTTGCGGGTGCGGCGCGGTTTGAGGATCACTTCTGGCGTGAACTCATGGGCACATTTGGGGCACAAGGCCGGGTCATTGCTAAGATCATAAAAACGGGCGCCACATTCTGGGCAGTCGCGTTTTACGCCGAGGTCTTCATTCGCCATGGGGTTTTGCCTAATTCAACAAAGGGGAGGGTCCGAGCGGCGGTGTTGCCATGCCTGCCTTGCGCTGTCAAAAGGAAATCCGCCTGACCCATAAAAGATGATTGCCGGAGCTCTCTGCCCCCATGCCCTCAAAGCCCTCAATGACGTCTCCAACAAGCGCCCTTAGCGCTGCTCTCTCGACCGGCTTGAGCGGTCAGATCAAGGTGCCTGGCGACAAGTCAATTTCCCATAGGGCGTTGATTTTTGGCGCTTTAGCGCAAGGGGTGACACGGGTTTCTGGCTTGCTCGAAGGCGATGACGTGCTTCACACCGGCGCGCAATTGCGGGCGCTCGGGGTGTCGATTGAAAAAGAGGGCGCTGATTATGTGATTGTCGGCGAGGCTTGGGCGCCACCGGGCCGCACGCTTTATGCGGGCAATGCGGGCACCGGCGTGCGGTTGCTCATCGGCGCTTTGGCCGGGCAAGGCATCACGGCAACATTTGATGGCGACGCTTCTTTACGGGGACGGCCAATGGGCCGGGTGCTCGATCCGTTAGGGAAAATGGGGCTGTCCTATTCTTCTCGCGATGGCGGCCTACCGGTGAGAGTGGATGCGGCACCGCTAAAAGCGATTACCTACCGGCTGCCAAAACCGTCGGCGCAGGTCAAATCAGCTTTGCTGCTGGCCGGACTTGGGGCGACTGGCGTGATGGTCGTTGAAGAGCCGATCCGCTGCCGCGACCATACCGAAAAAATGTTGGTCGCTTTTGGCGTCAAACTCGACATCAAGCCACTTGGCAATGGCGGGCGAACAATTCGCATGGCTGGCGGACAGACACTGACCGCAACCGATATTATCGTCCCCGGTGACCCCTCCTCTGCGGCGTTCCCGATTGTCGCCGCGCTGATTTGCCAAGGCAGTGACGTCACCGTCGAGGGGGTGTTGCTCAACCCGGAGCGGGCCGGGTTATACGACACCCTGATCGAGATGGGGGCCAAGCTGAGCTTTGCCAATGAGCGGACCCAAGGCGGCGAGCGGGTGGCGGATATGCGCGCGCAATATTCGCCTGACTTGAAAGGCGTCGCCGTGCCCGAAGCCAGAGCCGCATCGATGATTGATGAATATCCAATTCTGGCCGTCGCGGCGGCCTGTGCCAATGGCGAGACTTTTATGCCGGGTCTGGAAGAATTGCGGGTCAAGGAGAGTGACCGGCTCGCCGCGGTCGAAGCGATGCTGCTGGCCAATGGCGTCAGCGTTTCATCTGGCCCGGACTGGCTGCGGGTGACTGGAGGCAAAGTTGGGGGCAAAATTAAAGGCGGCGGCCTGGTCGCCACGCATCATGATCATCGCATCGCCATGAGCGCGCTGGTCCTAGGCTTGGTTGCCGAGCAGCCAGTGAGCCTTGATAGCGGTGCCATGATCGCCACTTCTTTTCCTAATTTTTTAGAGCTAATGACCGGGCTCGGGGCAAAACTCAGCGCTCACACAAGCTGATCTTGCGCCCCTATCTTGCACCATTGTCAAAACCCACGCCAAAAGAGTATGGTCGCCTTGAAGTCCCTCAACCTCAAGGAGAATGCCCCATGGGTCTATTTAGTTTTATCGCAGAAGCTGGCGAGAAGATCGCCAAAGCTGGTGCCAATGCCGCTGACGACATCAAGGATCGCGTTGGCGGTCATAAGCTTGATCAGCACATCAAAGATTTCGACATCAAGGAAACAGCGCCGGGAAAAGTGATCTTGCGCGGCAAAGCCAAAACCAGAGAAGCAGCTGAAAAGTTGATCGTTGCAGCTGGTAACACCGCCGGTGTCGCCGAAGTTGAAAGCGAAATTGAAATCGAAGACGACGCGCCAGAAGCGACCATGTATACGGTCAAAAGCGGTGACAGCCTGTCGAAAATCGCCAAAGCCCATTATGGCGATGCGATGAAATACACCGCGATTTTTGCAGCCAATCAACCAATGCTGAGCGACCCGGACAAAATCTACCCCGGTCAAGTATTGCGCATTCCGGCAAAAGAAGCGCTGGCGTAACCGCCAAAAAACCTTCTCCTCCCGAGACCTCTCGGGGGGAGATTTTTTTAGCCCTTCGGAAAAACAAAATCCTGTTGCCGTGGCAAGCTCCGGCCATCATAGGCTTCGCCAGCATAGGCCCCATCTTTTTCGACCCAGTGCAAGAATAAATGCGCTGACCATCTGTTGGGGTTTGGCGCGAGGCGACCATGCCGGCGCTCAATCCCCTTATAAAGAACCGCATCCCCGGGGCGCATTGCAAACTCATCATAATCAGCATCGCCATAATCTGACGTCTGGCCCGATTTGAAAAAATCGTCCGGCGCTAACGCAACCCGCTCAACGCTTAAACTCCAAGGCTGGTCATCCGC
>JAZGEB010000320.1:0-5442 GCA_036478515.1 Parvularculaceae bacterium
TCGTGTCGGCTGTGTCGATGAAAATCTGCATGGGGTATGCTCCAAAATCTATGCGAAGCTTTTTGTAGCCGAGTCGGGGCAGATTGTCGCGCAAATTTAAGACGATTTTGCGCGCGCTGCTAATTGACAAACGCCGCTTAAGCTTCACAATTCTGGGCCATGGCCTTGCTTGATTTTACCCTCGCTGACCCCCCTGCGTCCTATCTTTCAGAAGGACCGATCTATTTGCGTTTCCCTCGCAAGGAAGATTTTGATGCTTGGGCAGAGTTGCGCTTGCGCAGCCGGGCATTCTTACAGCCGTGGGAACCGGCTTGGGTTGAGGATGAATTATCGATCACGTCTTATCGACGGCGGCTGCGGTTTTATGCGCGCGAAGTGCGCACCGATATGGCTCGGCCTTTCTTTGTCTTCCGCGCCAGTGATCATCAGTTGGTTGGCGGCTGTGTGCTCTCAAATATACGCCGCGGCGTTGCCCAAATCGGTACGCTTGGCTATTGGACGGGCGAACCTTTCGTCCAGCAAGGATATGCCAGTTGTGCGGTGCGGGCGGTGATCCGGGCGGCGTTTCATGAGTTGGGTTTACAGCGACTTGAAGCGGCGACCTTGCCGAAAAACATGGCGTCGCAAAAACTCCTGCGCAAAGCGAATTTTCGCGAAGAGGGCTATGCCCGCAAATATCTCCAGATCGCCGGCGAGCGACAGGATCATGTCTTGTTTGGTCTGATAAAAGAGGAGCAATAGGGTCGTAACATTGTAAATGACCCTGTTGGCGCGGGATTTGCTCACATCTCTTGAATAGGTGGCTTATTATCCAGTCTCGGGGCCGTCGCAAGGTGTGAGAATATCACGCAAAAAACTTGATTCTATCGGGCCTATGGTCAAAGATTAACAAGTGGTTTCTTCCGGGCGTCTTTAACGAGGCGACGGGCTGGGCAGATTTTGGTGAGGAGGCTTGGGGGCATATTGGCACCTAAGGTGTAACTAATTGGAAGCGTTGCTAAATTTTCTGAATATTGATCAATTGCTGGCGGCTTATGGGGAGCAGAAGCAGGCTTTTCCGCGCGAAGTTTCGCTGGCTGAAGTGGCGATCATGGCGTCGTTGGCGGTGACCTGCGGGTTATTGTTATTATGGGGTGTGTTGCGTCGCAATGGCACGGCGTTGGTCGGCGGCAGTTTGCTTGGGGTGACGGCCTTGGTCGAAGCTTATGCGTTTGGCCAATTTGCGTTTATGAGCCCAGCGGTTGGACTCATATTACAAGGGATCTACATCTCTATCGGCTTGGCATTTGTCACCGCAACTGTGCGGATTGCTAAGGATAATATGGTTCTTGGGTCGGCATTGCTCCTGGTGATTATCAGCGCTTTGGCATTAGCGGCAGTCGGCGCTGCGGATATTTTTGCCGCCGGGCCGATTTTAAAATTGGGTCTGGTCGGCGTTGCCGGTTTTGCTGTCTTGATTAGCTTATATCAAGGAACGGTGGGCGGCGATCGGCTCGCTTTAGCGGTGGCGCCAGGTTTTGCGCTGATGGCGGCAGCGTTGATTGCAGCGCCGCTGATTTCGAAAATGGCGACGCCCAGCTGGCTGATGACGATCCTGCCGCATCTGATGTTATCTAGCGGTGTGTTGTTATCTGTGTTGATCGGCACGCTTGGCGGGCGGATGTCGCCGGGGCAGATCGCCTCTGGAGCGGCGGCCGCGGGTGCTGGTATCATGTCTGATAGAGCTGCCGAGCCGCTGCATGCAAAGGGCGCACAAGAGCCAATATATGAGCCGGAAATGCCAGCCAAAAAGGGCCTGTTTGGCGGACGCAATGCGTCATCACGCCAAGAGCCTCGCCTTGATGCACCAGATTTTGTTACCGATCTGAATGCCGAAGAGGATCCTCGTCCCTATGGCGATGAGGCCATGACCCGTGCGCCGGCACCAGCCGGGAGGCGCTCGACGGCTTCCTCGCTTTGGGGGCGGCGCAGCTCTGATGCCGGGGGGCAATCTGCGCCTGCCAGCGGCGACTGGGACTGGTCGCCTGAAGGGATTAGCGCCAGTAGCGCTCTTGGAGCCGCGTTTGGTCTTGCCGCGCAAGATTTAGAACCTGCGATGATGCGCGATCTAGTTGCCGAGCGCAGCCTTGATGCTTTTGATGAGGCTATATTGGGCGGGGAAACGCCGCGATCTGGCCCGTTCACAGTGATGCTCGATTTGACCAATGGCGCCAATATAGAGTTGCGCGGCTTTCGCGAAGTTGACCGAGATGGCCTCGTGTCAAGGTTAACGGCTGATGCGGTGGCTAATTCGCAATCGATCAGTGCACCCCAAGCCGCGTCGTCGCCACCCCAAATGATCAACACGGATGAAGTCGCCGGAGCATTGGCCCGTGGTGAGTTTAGAACTTATTTTCAGCCGATCATTCGCCTCGAAGATGAAGATGTTGTTGGGTTTGAAGCTTTGGCCAGATGGCATCGCGGCGACCGGGTGGTTGAAGCTGAAGAATTTATTGACGCGATTGTTGATGCCGGTTTTGGTCTCGATCTAACCCAAATCATCCTTGCGGATGCAGCCCGAGAATTGGCTGACTGGTGCGCCGCGGCCCCGGATAAAAAGCCATTTGTAACGGTCAATGTCAGCCAGCGAGAATTGTTGAATGATCAATTGGTCAAGCTCATCACCAACACAGTTAAACAGAGTAATTTGCAGCCCGGTGCCTTGGTCATAGAAATGACCGAGCGTAATCTGGCTGACCAACCGGGCAAGTTGATGGCTGTGGTAAAAGGATTGCGGGCGGCCGGATGCTCTTTGGCGTTGGATGATTTTGGCGCGGGGCATTCAAACCTCAGTACCCTGTCTAAATTCAAATTTGATATTCTAAAAACCGATAAATCGCTGCTGCATAAGCATGAGCAGGGGCAAGCTGACCTAGTCAACGCGGTCGAGATCGCGCGTAAGCTGGGTATTGCATTAATCGCCGAGGGAATTGAAACCCAAGCTCTGGCGGCAAGTGCAAAGCAAGCCCAATGCGGGCTTGGGCAGGGTTTTTACTTTGGTCGCCCGGCTCCCGCCGATGGCGGCGAACCAGCTGAAATGGACGCCGTTCCTCTCGCCCCGCAAGCGCCAATGCCGCAAGCCCAACAGGGCTATCAGCAATCTCGGGATGATGACCGGACGCATCGGCCGCAAAGCGTCGTGCCAAATTTGCGCTAGGCCTCATGGGCCAATGATCGGCCGCCGAACAAATAGCGCCGCTAAAAAATAACTGGCTAAAGACGCTCGAACGGCGCTCTATTGCAAGACGCATGTACTGTCCCTTGACTAATTCACTTTAAAATGCAAAGTTGTTTGCAAGACTCGTCATACTAAGAAGGAAACGTCCCATGACGCAGAAAGATCACGATGCTGCTTCGAATGATTTAGCCTATGTTCGCGCGATAGCCGAAGAGGGCCGAAACGCGCCGCTCACCGGCGGGCTGATGTTTGTCTGGTGGGGCAGCGTTATCGGGCTGGCGGCTTTGGTGCAATATGTGTCTGATATCGGTCTGGTGAAGTGGCCGGTTGATATGTTGTGGCGCTGGACGATCGCTTTAGCGATTGGTTGGGGCGCAGGGTTTTGGGTCGAGCGAAAATTTGTCACCAAAATTCCAGGCGGCACCACTTTTGGCAATAAAACATCGACTGCTGCTTGGGCCGGTGTGGGCATTTTCATGACGGTTTATTTTCTCGGGCTGACAGCGGCCATGTTTATGATGAAAGACAAAGGGTTTCCGTTTGAATATTTATTTGGCAGCATGTTTCCGGTCGTCTTCGGCCTCTTTGGCGTGACCTATCTGGTGACCTCGGTTGCGGCAAATTTGAAATGGATGCGGAATATTTCTATTGTGTCATGGGTCTTGATGGTGGCGATGATATTTGCCTTGAATTCGAGCCATGGCATGTTGCTCGGGGCATTGGGGTGTTTTGCGCTGATGGTTGTGCCGGGTATCATATTGATGCGCCAACAACCAACGGATATTATTTAGGAGCCAGTTTGCGAATATTATGGCGAAGAAACCACCCCTTGAAGAAGCCGAGAATGAGTTTGACTATCGCGAGATAGACGATCTCATTCATGGCCGTGTGCGTCTGACTTTGATGGCGTATCTTTCTGGAGCGGGGACCGCTGATTTTACCGAGATGCGTAAAAAACTCAGTGTGACGGATGGCAATTTGTCGATCCATATTCGCAAGCTTGAACAGGCGGGATATATCAATGTCGAAAAACGCTTCCGCGACCGACGGCCCCAGACCTTATGTCATTTGACCGCTAAGGGGCGAAAAGCATGGCTGATCTATATCGAGCGGATGGAACATCTGATCAATCCAAAAGCAGCAGAGTAGGGCGCTCATCTCGCAATGCTCAATGCAAGACTTCCTCCGTTGTTTCAGGAGGTGGCAAATCGACTGTAATCCCGATCGCGTCCCCTCGGTTTGGCCGTGGTGAAGGGGCTTATATTGGGTTTGGTTGATCGCTGCCTTTGTCGTCCGATGTGCCCCGCCCTCGAAGGGTCGCGAGACCGGGTTGATGAGTAAATCAGCAATGTCATCCCGGGCGAAGACCCGGGATCTGACCCAATATCTCTGCTGCCAAATATCTTGACCTCGGCATCACAACAGGGCAGAAAACCTCTTCTGCTGCCCCTGTGGTGGAATTGGTAGACGCGCGTGACTCAAAATCTCGTTCCTTAGGGAGTGCCCGTTCGAGTCGGGCCAGGGGCACCATTCTTGCGCAATTGGCCTTCGGCCAAAAAATCGATCGAGGATCGATTTTCGCGAAAGAATGCCTGAGAGCTATGCTCGAGGGCCCACAAATCTGGTCGGCAACGCCGAATTTTTTGCGTCCGCCCGCTGGTCGGGGAAGCGTAAAGCTTGCACCAGTGTGCCGGTGGTCGAGAGCGTCACCCCGAACGGCGTGTAGAGCGTGTCATAGACAATCGCGCCGCTCGCATCTGTCGCCTTTTGCACCCGGTTGACCTGATCTGTATGCAGATTAATAAAACTCGTTGACGCGTTCATCTGACTATACATTAGTGCAATTTGTTGACTTAAAACCAGCAGTCCACCCACAAGATGGTTTGTTGGGTATTCCGATTAATAGTCTTACACATATAACGTTTTCCTTAAATTGACGTTGCTGAGTCAACTCGGTCATTTTTTGATTTGTTACAATCGGTAGTTGGCTGGTGAGTCGTTCAAGATCATCTATATTTTCAAATATTTCATCAGGATGTCGGCCCTTCTCAAAAAACGACCCTAGCTTTTCAAGCCCTTCCACATGGTCGCTTTTAGCAAAAGAGTTTCCGTTGCGTCTGAAACACCTGACTCGATATTTCCCAATCTGTTGCAGAAATCCCAGCACCTCTCCCTCATCCATATATTTACTAGATGAGCCAAACTTGAGATTGTGAAGCCTGATA
>JAZGEB010000321.1:0-5769 GCA_036478515.1 Parvularculaceae bacterium
TGATCATCGAATATGCTGAACGTTTCGGTGTCTCAGACCGGTTGCCTCGGGAGCTGGCGATTTCGCTCGGCGCTGGCGAGACCACCTTGATGAATATCACCACCGCTTACGCTATGTTCGTCAATGGCGGGCGCAAAATTACACCGGTGTTTATTGATCGTGTTCAAGACCGGTATGGCAACACTGTCTTGCGTCAGGATGAACGCGATTGCGTGGCTTGCAATGCAGAAGGCTGGACCGGACAAGCCGAGCCCCTGCTGCGCGATGACCGCGACCAAGTGATTGATCCGCGCTCCGCCTATCAGATGGTCAACATCCTTCAAGGCGTGGTCCAGCGGGGCACCGGGGCCAAGATTAAAAATCAGATTAATGACAAACCATTGGCCGGCAAAACGGGCACCACGGATGATTATCGCGATGCTTGGTTTATTGGCTTTTCACCAGATCTTGCAGCGGGCGTCTATGTCGGCTTTGATTTGCCCGCCTCGATGGGTGAAGGCGAGGGCGGCGGGATCGTTGCTGCGCCGGTGTTTGGTGAGTTTATGGCCGCGGCGCTAAAAGATGAACCTGCCGTGCCATTCCGTCTGCCATCGGGCATTCGCCTGGTTCGGGTCAACGCCAAAACCGGCAAACCAGCCGGACCCGGCGACGTCAATGTCATTCTTGAAGCGTTTAAAGCCGAAGATGATATCTATAGCGGTGCCGGCTCGATCAAAGGCCGCGAGGGCGATGACGGAACCACTGATGAAGGCATCGCCGATGATCTCGGCGGCATTTACTAAGCAAAGAAAAATCCATGCGCGCAGAAATTACCCATGCAGCTGAGCAGACGAGGAAGTCCCTCGATTTGCTAAGGAGGCGTCTTTGACTGGGATGTTGCTAAAGCTCGCCTGGAAGAGCTGAACCTTCTAGCAGAAGACCCAAAACTTTGGGATGACCCGGAAAATGCGCAAAGCTTGATGCAAGAGCGAACCTCGCTCGAGAGCCAAATCAATGCGTTGACCCTGATCACCCAAGAGCTTGATGATACGCTAGAGCTCGCCGAAATGTCAGAAGCCGAGGGCGACACTGCGTCGATCGACGAAGCCCAATCCATTATCGAAAAATTAGCGTCACGAGCGGCCAAGGCCGAGCTCGAAGCGTTGCTCGGCGGGGAAGCTGACGCCAATGATGCTTATGTCGAAGTTCATGCTGGGGCAGGCGGCACAGAAAGTAATGACTGGGCAAACATGTTACTGCGCCAATATGTCAGATGGGCGCAAAAGGAAGGCTACAAGGTTGAGGTCATTGAAGAACAGGCGGGGGAGGAAGTTGGCATTAAGTCCGCGACCATTTTGGTCAAAGGCCGCAATGCCTATGGTTGGTTGAAAACTGAAAGCGGCGTCCACAGACTAGTCAGGATTTCCCCGTTTGATAGTAACGCCAAGCGGCATACATCGTTTTCGTCGATCTGGGTCTACCCGGTGATTGATGATAAAATTGAAATTGAGATCAACGAGTCTGACTGTCGCATCGATACCTTCCGCGCATCTGGGGCCGGGGGGCAGCATGTGAACACGACCGATAGTGCGGTGCGCATTACCCATGAGCCAAGTGGCATCGTCGTTCAGTGTCAAAATCAGCGCTCACAACACAAGAATAAAGCAACCGCTTGGGATATGCTCCGGGCACGGCTCTACGAAGCTGAATTGCAGCGCCGAGAAGAAGAAGCCAATGAGAAAGCAGCATCAAAAACTGATATTGGCTGGGGCCATCAAATACGCTCTTACGTGTTACAACCTTATCAAATGGTCAAAGATTTGCGCACATCGGTCGAAAACCCTTCGCCAGACCGGGTGCTAGATGGTGATCTAAACGCCTTCATGGCCGCTGCTTTAGCTCAGCGCGTGGCCGGGGATTAGACTGCCTTGATTTTTTAACAGAAATTCCTCCCCTGTTTACGGGGGAGGTGCTGAGCGCCAGCGAAGCGGAGGGGGCTTTGTCCAAATGCCTAAAGTGAGACCAAGCTTCTTTAAACTCTTCGACCATAAGAATAGTTTCATTCTGGGTTAGCGGGGGTGATGTCACTTAAATCTCTCCTGTAGTTACTAAAGTAGGAAAATGGGACGGAAACGAATGTATTCATCCAATTTCCTAAAATCTTGATACCTCTTCTTGAGCCACCCACTTATACAAATCGTGCTCATCAGACAAAACCACTTTTTGATTAGAAATCAGACTAATGTACTTCAAATTGATAATTGGAAGTTTCTCGTGGGGTTTATAAAGCAACTCGAAGTCGAACAGCTTCGCGAAGGGCAATGCAATTGCGGTTTCCTCCAATGTTTCTCGATATATCGCATCACTTACATCCTGAGTACTTTCTACTTTCCCTCCTGGTAAGTCCCCCCAAGCCAAAATATTGACGTTTTTCGTTCATGTTGCAACCATTCCTCTATACCGAGATGTGTTGTTGAAAAAATGCTGGCAATTATGGTGGATTGTGAGCACTAGAATGCTTTCCGTCCGTCACCATTGTTATAGCGACTTTGCGTGATACGCTTTCCTAGAGCCAATTTTGTAACTCTCGTTACGTCCGCCGGGATCGTCATTATTTCCACTTGTTTTTGCCATATGATTTTTTCTGTTCGAGTTTAACGGGACAATAGATCACCGGGACTAAAACTGGGAGCAGCATCATCTTTAACTAGCCCATCCGAAGCCGGACGGAATAAGGCTGCTAGTACTTGTTCCATTTGTTTATTTTCAATAGCACCTTCCTCGATAAGAGCAAGAAAGGTTTCTGCCATTGTTGATCTGAACTCGGCGTCAATTGCTAAGTGATGTTCGCTTAAATACAAGCGTGTAAGGATGCGTGTTATCCAAACAGCCGCTGTACCGGACAAAAATACAGTAGGAATTAAAATATATCCTAAGTTACTCATTTCTAAACCTAAAATCGTTTTGGTCAAATATGCAACCAATGTCACTAATAACAGCACAGATACAAACGCAGTAGCACTTCCATAAATTAACCACTCCCTGCGCTTAGGAATTTTTCTATTATGCTTAACCGCTTATCTTGCCAGTATTTTACAGGACCTTTTAGTTTTAGCTGATTTTGAAAGCGAGCTAGTGTTGCATCAATCTCTGCGAATTTTGCATTAGCTCGTTCTTCTCTAGATTGATCAGCACCTTCAGCTTTGACGTCATAGGATATAATTGATTGAGCTACCGCAACGTTCAATTTGGTTGTTAGTTCATCATATTTACTCGTCGCGTCGTCGCGATCGCTTTTTAATTTTTGTATGAGACTAGAACCTTCAGTAATATGTTGCTCAAAACTTCTCTTCGTTGCTGTTGCAGCTTGTTCATCAGCTCCGGCCATTGATGCCAGAGCTCGCCAATACCCGATTTTTCCGGCGCGAGTGGTTAGAATTGTAATTTGAATGTTGGGAAGAATTGCGACTAGAGCTCCAACTGATGCTTCAGTTCCGAGTTCGGTTTTTAGACTTAATAAAAATTGACTTTCTGGAGATTGTGATGCAATTATTTGGTTGTTTCTATAAGACGCTGTGAACTGTGTTTCGGCATTTTGTAAATAACGAGAATAATTTCTTTCTTCACTGTTCATAGGGATTGATTGAACGCTAGCTCGAATTTGTTGGAAGGCAGTTCGGAATGTTTGCAGAACTGTTGCATTTGGTTGAATGTTACTCGGCCCGACGAGGTTATCAAAAAAGTCCTGCTCCTTCTGAAGCCAATCAAGTGCTTCGTCTTTATCTTTGAAAATTATGGTCTGCCCTGAGGAGTTGATATCAAACTCTAATTTTGCCGTGTTCCTTGACTCTTTTGTTCCCTATGTGTTCTTTTGCCTTCTCGTGCCAATGAAAGGAGAAGAGGGAGACGGGGAGGTGCTGGACCCATATCTTCGCTTAACAAAGTATCATGCGTAAACCAGACACGATTGAACGGCTCTATCTTGATTTTGATGGGTTTTTTGCCGGGGTGATGCAGCAGGTGATGCCTGATTTGCGCGGCCGGCCGGTTGGGGTGATCCCGTTTGAAGTTGAAAATGCGCGTTTTACCGTTGTCATCGCTTGCAGCAAAGAAGCCAAAGCGGCGGGCTGCCAGAATGTGATGCGCACCGGCGAGGCGTTGAAGATTTGCCCGCAAATGGTGTTTGTCCAGCAACGCCCGGATTTATTTCGCCGGGCCCATAATGCGTTACTCAATGAAATCCGTTGCGAAATCCCGATTGATACGGTGAAGTCGATTGATGAACTGACTTGCATCCTCGACAAAGGCGACATCGCTGATCCGGAGGGGCTTGCGGCTCGATTGAAGCGCCGGATCCGGGAAAATATTGGGCCACAGATTACGTGTTCAATTGGCTTTGCCGCCAATCGGTTACTGGCAAAACTAGCCTGCAAAATCGATAAGCCAGATGGGGTCACGATCTGGCGACCCGAGCACATGCCAGCGCCGCTTATAGTGCTGCCTTTATCAGAAATTTCGGGCATTGGGTCGCGGATGGAACGGCGTTTGAATCAGGCTGGCATTTGGACGATAGAGGATTTGCTCAGTACCCAACCCAAACAATTGCGCCAGCTATGGGGTAATGTGAATGGCGAGCGCATGTGGTATGCGCTGCATGGTTATGACATCGAGGCGCGGCCGACAGGGCGCGGCATGTTCGGTCATGCCCGGGTGCTGCCGCCGAACTGGCGTAATTTTGCCAAAGCCCGGGATTGCGCGCGCTTGCTGCTGACCAAAGCGGCACGGCGGACCCGGCGGGATAATTTTTATGCCAACCGTCTCCATCTTTGGCTCGATATTCGCGATGGCGGCTGGCATGGCAAACAGACCCTGCCTTGTGTCAATGATGATCATGCGTGCCTCACCGCGCTGGACCTTTTATGGGCCCGGGCCAAGCGCGAGGTCCGGGCTAATGTCGAAATCGTCCGTGTCGGTGTTACCTTGCTTGACCTATCGGCGGGGGGCGAGCGGCAGTTGGACATTTTTCTCAAGGATGATGATGAGCGCCAGGACTGGGAAAACCTCACCTGCGCGATTGACCACCTCAATCGCAAATTTGGCAAACGCGTGGTGACGCTCGGTCCATGGACGCCGCCGCCTGGCGGTTATGCGGGGGGTAAAATCTCTTACAACCGGATCCCGTCAGCGGAGGATTTTCTATGAGCTTTCTCGATGACGTGGTCCTGCGCGATATAGATGATGATGAGTTGATCGAAGCGACCTGCATTAAGTGCCTGCATATTTGGCTGCAAAGCCCGGTGCAATTATTGCTCAAAGTCGATCATCGCGATGTGACATTAGCGGAAGTAGCGGCCAACATCGCTTGCCCGCGACCCCATTGTGGCCATGCCGGTGCACGCATCACGCTGGTGCGCAACGAAGACACCAGCGGCTTTGTCGGCGGCATGCCTTAGAGGGTCCGAAGGCAAGGCCGTTTAAATTATCCGACCGCTTTTTGCTTTCGCGAGCGGGCATAGGCTGCTAATCCGGCGCCCATAAACCAGAACGCCGCGGGAAGAGGAACGTCCGATGCATCCGGGATGACTTCTTCTGTAATGCCCGCATAGCGTACATTTGGCTGTGAGAAGTTGTAGAACCCGAAAGCGCCATCGCCGAAAGTGCCGAACTCTTCAATCTCCAATACATCATTCACAAACACACGGATTACTGTCGCGGTAAATTCAATCGCGAAGGAGTATGTTGTATTGTCCTCCCAGCCAGTGTCGCCCAAATTAGTTGCTCGGCTCAAAA
>JAZGEB010000322.1:0-2978 GCA_036478515.1 Parvularculaceae bacterium
TGCGCCGCGCGGCCGAGATCACCTTGCGCCAAGGTTATCAATGGTTCGAGATTGTCGGCCAAGACACCGAGCGGACCAGCGGTCAGCGGCGGCCTTCAACCGGTATTTCAATTGGCGGTTCGACTGGTGGAAATACGCGGGTGGGTGTCGGGATTGGCATCCCAATTGGCGGCGGCCGGACGAGTGGCGACAGTTTTGTCAGTATCGAGATTATTATGGGCACCGGTGACAAGCCAGCCGGACGCGACGCTTATGATGCGCGCAGCGTGCTTGATAATCTAGGCTAAGGATTTCCTTCACGTAACGGAGATAATATACAGAACTTCCGCTCCCCACGGCTTGACCATAGGGTCCATCACGGGTCGGTGAAAACGGAGCGGATCGTTCTTTCGGGCGCCAAGATCCTTCGAGGCTTCGCTGCGCTAAGCACCTCAGGATGAGGGCGGAAATATAGTCCCCATACCGGATCTAGCACCTAACTCCCCTCACCCTGAGGCAACGCATCGCGCCCTCGAAAGGGCGAGGGTCATTCTATATGAGAGAAATATGCATTAGCCTTTCGGGCTGGCTGCCTTCACCTCGTCTGAAACATAGTCTTCAAAAGTTTTGAAATTCTCGACAAACATCGTCGCCAGTTTTTGTGCTTGCGCATCATAGGCAGCTTTGTCAGTCCAGGTTTCGCGCGGGGTCAAGACTTTGCTGATCACATCCTTGGCCGCGAGCGGCACCTCAAAGCCAAATAATTCATCGGTACGATACTCGGCCTCATTGAGCGAGCCATCAAGCGCGGCATTGAGCAACGCTCTGGTCACCCGGATCGGCATCCGCTCACCAACGCCGTGTGGGCCACCGGTCCAGCCAGTATTGACCAGCCAGCAGGTGACATCATGTTGTTTGATCAGCCTGCCGAGTAAATCACCATAAACCGAAGGATGCCGCGGCATGAACGGTGCGCCAAAACAAGTTGAAAACGTTGCTTGGGGTTCATTGCCCAGGCCTTTTTCGGTGCCCGCGACTTTCGCGGTATAGCCAGACAAAAAGTGATACATCGCTTGGGCCGAGGTCAATCGCGCAATTGGCGGCATGATCCCGAACGCATCAGCGGTCAACATGATGATGTTTTTCGGGTGGCCGGTGATCCCATCCAGTTGGGCATTTGGAATGAAGTTAATCGGATAAGCCCCGCGCGAATTTTCCGCTAGACTATTATCATCAAGATCAAGCACTCTTGTGTCCGGGTCCATCACGACATTTTCGAGCACGGTGCCAAAGCGTTTGGTGGTTGCATAAATCTCCGGCTCCGCTTTTTCCGACAGCCGGATCATTTTGGCGTAACACCCGCCCTCAAAATTGAACAAGCCATTTTCTGACCAGCCATGCTCATCATCACCGATGAGCTCGCGCTCCGGGTCTGCTGATAATGTTGTTTTTCCGGTGCCCGAAAGGCCAAAGAAGATCGCACTGTCTTGCTCTTTGCCGACATTAACAGAGCAATGCATCGGCATCACTTGAGCTTCTGGCAACAAATAATTCAATATGGTAAAGACAGATTTTTTGGTTTCGCCAGCATAAGAGGTGCCGCCGATGAGAATTTTCTTGCGATCGAAGTCACACGCAATTACGGCTTCAGAATGCGTGCCATGGCGGGCCGGATCAGCGCGGAAGCTTGGTAGATTAACGATGGTGAATTGAGCGACAAATTCGGCCAGCTCGGATGTTGTTGGGACACGGAGCAAATGCCGGATGAACAGCGAGTGCCAAGCAAATTCAGTGATCACTTCAACGCTGAGGCGATGGCGCTTATCAGCCCCGCCATAAAGATGCTGGACAAATAATTCACGCCCTGCAGCATGAGCCTGCATGTCGGCCAGCAGCGTATCAAACTGCGCTGGGCTCATCTCAGCAGCATTGTCCCACCAGATATTTTTTTCGGATGCAGCATGACGAACAACGAATTTATCATTGGCTGAGCGCCCGGTGTGTTTGCCGGTCTTGACCACCAACGGGCCCTGAACTGCCAGATCCCCTTCGCCGCGTTCAATTGCCATTTGCACCAGCGTTGGGACGCTCAAATTTTTATGTAATGCGGTTAGCTTTTCAAAGCCAACAGAAGCCAACGCCTCACCAATATGCCCGTCCATCCGTCAGTCCTCCACAAATTAAGGTGCTAGCTATAAGCAAAGAAAGGACCAGAAACAAACCCTGAAATCGATGGTAAGCGTTGTCACACGCTATTGATAACGATGTCATTATTGATATTATCCCCCAGAGCAGGAGCACGACACGGGACAGATGTATTTTGGGGCTTGGTCACAAGTAGAATTAGCGCAATAACGCCTGATGAACGATATTTCTTTCCCGGACGTCGCGGTTTTAGCCGGCCCGATCTATCTTGCCTTCATCGCCCTCGAAGCGTGGTTGATCCGCGGCGGAAAAGCCAAGGGCGCTTACGAAAAACGCGATGCCGGGGCCAGTATCGCCCTTGGCGCGGGCAATGCGATCTCCGGGCTTGTGTTCGCCAGCACCGCTTGGGCGGCGATTTACTGGGTCTTGCTCAAGGCCTACCAAGCGAGCCCCCTGGATTTAGGTACGGCCATACCAATAATTATATTTGCTTTTATTATCAATGATTTAGCTTATTATTGGGTACATCGATTTAGCCATACCATCCGCTGGGCCTGGGCCAATCATGTGGTCCATCATTCAAGCACTCACTACAATTTATCGACCGCCTTGCGACAACCATGGTTCAGCTTTTTAACGGGCCTGTTCGTGATCAGTCTTCCCCTCGCCTTTCTCGGTATTCACCCGGCGATTATCGCTTTTTCCTACTCGCTCAATCTGTTCTATCAGTTTTTCATCCACACAGAGACAATCCACAAATTTCCGCGCGCCGTCGAATGGCTGATGAACACACCGTCCCATCACCGCGTCCATCATGGTCGCAATCCGCGTTATCTCGATGCCAATTACGCCGG
>JAZGEB010000323.1:0-2097 GCA_036478515.1 Parvularculaceae bacterium
CTGAGTTTTATCTGCAAACCATTCAAGATGTTTTTCAGGATTATAAGCTGGCAACCGGCAAGATGATGCATCACGAACAACTGGTGGATCCGGGGCTGATCAAGAAAACCGCCTTGATGACAGTTGAAGGTGAGTTGGATGATATTTCCGGTATTGGCCAAACCCAAGCCGCTCATGATTTATGTTCTGGGCTGCCAGCAAAAATGAAAATTGACCATGTGCAGCCAAAGGTCGGCCATTATGGTGTCTTTAATGGGGGGCGCTGGCGCAATGAGATCCAGCCCAAAGTGGCCAAATTTATCCGCGCCAATTTTGATCCTAAAAAAGAAGTGGCGTCTCGTAAAAAAAGCAAATAGCGCCTTGATGGGCTTCCAGCCAAACCGGAAAAGCGCTAAGCCTTCGCGGGTCTTATAAAAGACAGACCCACGCGAAAAGGCTCCCCCCATGACGAAAGCCGCTTCTCCCAAAAATGCCGCCCTTAAAAAGGGCGACCGGCTCTATCTGGTGGATGGCTCGGCTTATATTTTTCGGGCCTATCACGCGCTCCCCCCGTTAACGCGCAAATCTGATGGCGCGCCCGTTGGGGCGGTCGCCGGATTTTGCAATATGCTGTGGAAATTACTGGCGGACGCGAAAGATGATGCGATCAAGGAAATGGGCACGCCGACCCATTTTGCTGTGATCTTCGACCATTCATCACAAACATTTCGCAATGATCTGTATTCAGAATACAAAGCCAATCGCGAAGCTCCGCCGGAAGATTTGCGGCCGCAATTTTCGATGATCCGCGATGCCGTTCGCGCTTTTGGCTTGCCTTGCATTGAGATGGAGGGTTTTGAGGCGGATGATCTGATCGCCACTTATGCGCGCCAAGCCGAAGCCAAGGGCGCGGAGACGGTGATTATTTCCTCGGACAAAGACTTGATGCAGCTGATTTGCGACCGAACGGTGATGTATGACACGATGAAAAATAAGCTGATCCGAACCGAGGAAGTGGTCGAGAAGTTCGGTGTGCCGCCAGAAATGATGATCGACTTACAGGCGCTGGCTGGGGACAGTGTTGATAATATTCCAGGGGTGCCGGGCATCGGACCGAAAACCGCCGCCTTGTTGCTCGAAGAATTTGGCACCTTGGAAAAACTCTTATCGGGCGCTGACACGATCAAGCAAAATAAACGCCGCGAAAACCTGATTGAGTTTGCTGAGGACGCCAGAATGTCCAAGCTCTTGGTCACCTTGAAAACGGACGTCCCAGATGTTGAGCCGATGGAAGAGTTTGGGATCAAGCCAATTCCCCATACCCAATTAGTGACTTATCTCGAAGAGATGGAATTCCGGACACTGACCAACCGGGTTCGAGCAGATAGTGGCGCCGAGGCTGTACCAGCGCCAGCAGAAGACGGCGCGCAATTGAACCGCGATCACTATGAGACAATTTTTGACCTCGAAGATTTACAAAAATGGATTGCCTTGATCAAGAGCCGCGGGCTGGTCGCGGTTGATACCGAAACAGATAGTCTGAATGCGATGTCGGCCCGTTTGGTTGGCATATCGCTCGGGCTGACCGGGGGCAAAGCCTGTTACATCCCGCTCCTTCATGGCTCAGATGATCTTGGCCTCGATGATGAAGATGCGGCGCGGCAATTACCCAAAGACCAAGTTCTACAAGCACTAAAGCCGATGCTGGAAGACCCGGCGGTTTTGAAAATTGGCCAGAACATGAAATATGATGCGTTGATATTTGCTGAGCAGGGGATCGCGCTCTCGCCGATAGAAGACACGATGTTGTTGTCTTATGTGCTTGATTGCGGGCGGCATAATCATGGTATGGATGAATTAGCCGAGCGACATCTCGGGCATAAGTGTATCAGTTTCAAAGAAGTTGCGGGGACCGGCAAAAAACAAAAAACCTTTGACCAAATTCCGATTAAACAGGCTTCCGCCTATGCGGCAGAAGATGCAGATGTCACCTATCGATTGTATCAAAAATTAAAACCGCGGCTGGTGCCGGAACGGATGGCCACTGTCTATGAAACCCTAGAGCGCCCTTTGGTGCCAGTGATTGTCCAGATGGAACGCGAGGGTATTAAGGTTGAT
>JAZGEB010000324.1:0-3767 GCA_036478515.1 Parvularculaceae bacterium
AGTCGCTGGCGGTTGTAGGACCGTGACAAATATATAGGTGAGAGCGCTAAGGCTCCTTATCTATTCTAAACGGAGCTTTGGCGCATTAGCCTTCCCTCCCGAATTGCTTACTTCCGGGGCACCCGGAATAAGCCCCGCTCGCGCCCACTTGGCCGCGAGACGCTTGCGTGTGTTTTTCGCTCACGGCGCGAGCAAAAAACCAAGGGACGCGACTGCGGGCCCGGCGCTAATGCGCCGCCCCCGCGGAGGCGCTCTTTCGCGTCGTGAGCGAAAAAAAACGGTCGCGTCCCTTAGGCTGACTACTGGCTTGGGTTAAGCTGCTCTTTGATATTTTGGTGACCTTATGGCTGACATGTCTCGCCCTCGTCCTTCGAGGGCGCTTTATAGCACAAACTCTCCTCATCCTGAGGCGCGAGCGTAAGCGAAGCCTCGAAGGATCGTGGGTAACCGACAAGAGGCTTTAAGCTGTTCTTTGATATTTTGGTTGAACTATCATGAGATCCCGGCCTGCGCCGGGATGACGGTTTTATATTGTTTGGGTGTGCCGCATGATATCCAGGGTCTTCCTGATAACGGGCCCCGGAGACATGCGGGCAAAGCCCTTACCCAGCGACGCTGCGCCGGGGCAAGGCCAATACTGCCGCTTTTGGCTTTTCGCGTTTGGCAGAAGATGGCTGGAACGCCATATGAGCGTGATACGCGCAATAGCTTTTGCCACTGCCTGTGGCTTGACCGCAAAAATGGAAATCATCTGCAGCCGGATCACCGATTGGCCATTTGCACATTTTTTTGCTCAAGGTTGAAACCGTCGTCCGGGCGCCAGTATCAAGCACCACCGGCGCGATGAAACTTGGTTGTGGCATGGCTTTGCGAATTTCACGCTGGATCGAGGCGACTTTCTTGTCGTCAATCTTGGCAACCGGGATCGAAACTTGCCGGCCCCGTTTTGGTTGCGCTGGTGTCGCACGGCCTGACAGGCCGAGGCGGTGGACTTTGCCGATCACCGCATTGCGCGTGACACCGCCCATTTTGTTGGCAATTTGGCTGGCTGACAGCCCTTCTGCCCATAAGGTCTTGAGTTGTTCTACGCGTTCATCTGTCCAGGCCATGAAAACTCTCCGTCCTAAAAAATATGCCCGCTTCGGTTGTCTGCCGTCGCGTCGATTATCGTATCTTGAGCCACTATATCTTGCGTGACTCTGGAAGCCCTCTCCCTAACTACCTAGATATAGTAGCTTGACGAATCAAAATTACAATATGCAGCGGTAACTATTTTTTAACTACTACATCATGAATCTGCCACTGTACCGGGCTGTTTTTCCCCAAAGAGGCTAAATCACTGGGGATGGGGAAAAGCACCGGCCAAAGCCAGCTGGTCTCAGCCAAACGCTTGACGGTTTGTGTCATCGGGTCCACATCAGCCATCACACGATCGACAAAGGTGGCCCTTATGAGCACTGAGATTCTGCGCGAGACAACGAAAGCAACCACCACTCGCACCCCCGCCTATGGCGTGCGCCGTTTCGGGGTGATGAACTGGCTTGGCTTATGGACCCTCTATAAGAAGGAAGTGTTGCGTTTTCTCAAAGTCGCATTTCAAACCGTGCTCGCGCCGATTATATCTACATTGTTGTTTTTGCTGGTGTTTATGGGTGCGTGGGGGGCTTCTGGCCGAGAGGTTTCGATTGGCGGCGCGAGCATTGCCTTTTTCACTTTTCTGCCCCCTGGTCTGGTGATGATGGGGGTCATTTCCAACGCGTTCCAAAACGCTTCGTCATCGCTGATCATCGGTAAAGTGCAAGGCACGATTGTCGATGTGCTGATGCCGCCCTTATCGCCCCTTGAACTGACCATCGCTTATGTCCTTGGTGCCGCCACAAGGGGGCTGTTAGTTGGGTTTGTCACCTTGCTCACGGTGGTTGCGTTCACTTGGGTCTCAGCGCCAATGCAGATCGTCCATCTTTGGGCTGTGCTCTATTTTTCGATCATGGCCGCGATCATGTTGGGGGCGATCGGCGCGATCGCCGGGATGTGGGCGGAAAAATTTGACCAATTGGCGATGATCGCCAATTTCCTGATCACACCGCTGTCATTCTTATCGGGAACCTTTTACTCAATTCATGCCGAAAACATGCCCAGCTGGCTGCCGCTCTTCTCCAGCGTGAACCCGCTTTTCTATGTTATTGACGGCTTCCGCTACGGCTTTATCGGGGTCGCTGATGGCGTGCCGGTCGTCGGGGCTATCATCACGTTTTTCCTGACCAGCCTGTTTTGCTTGATCACCTATTTTCTGTTCCGGTCGGGCTATAAATTGAAAAGCTAACTTAACCTTATGAGCGCTCAAGACGATATTATTCTGCCGTTTCAAGTCGGCGATACGACAATTCGCGGGCGGCTGGTGCGGCTTGGCCCGGCGGTTGATGAAATTTTGTCGCGGCACAAATTTAACGACCCCCTCTCGATGTTGCTCGGCGAAACTGCGGCGTTGGTTTCGATGCTCGGGGCAGCGCTGAAATTTGATGGCAAGCTGATCTTGCAATTGCAAGGTGATGGTCCGGTATCGATGGTGGTGGCTGATTATACGGTCGGCGGCGCTTTGCGCGCAACTGCGAGCGTGGTGGCGGATCATGAATGGTCCGTGGACGATGCAAAAGGTCCAGAACTGCATTTCCTACTGCGCAAAGGCACTATGGCAATGACCATTGACCAAGGCAAAGACATGGAGCGTTATCAAGGGGTGACGCCGCTGGAGGGAGCGACACTTTCTGAGGGCGCGGTGAATTACTTTGCTCAATCTGAACAAATCCCGACAACGATCAAACTTGCGATCGGCAAAGTCTCGCTGCCCGGTGAGGAGCCGGTGTGGCGCGCGGGCGGCATTATGGTCCAGTTTATGCCCGGCGAAGGCGGTACTAGAGAGCGCGGCGAAGCCGAGCTGTTGCGCGAAACGGATCAGGATGATTGGGACAATGCGTCGGCCAAACTGAACACGACGCAGCTCGATGAGTTGCTCGACCCAACGCTTACCCCGGAAGAATTGCTCTATCGTCTGTATCATGAGGATAAGGTGCGAGTGTTCGATACGCTGCCGGTTCATTTTGAATGCACTTGCGCCAGAGAAAAAGTCGCCGCTGTGCTCGAGCAATATACGCAAGATCAGCTCGATGAGATCGCAGAAGATGGCAAGATAGAAGTCACCTGCGATTTTTGCCGCGAAGCTTATGAATTCGAGGTGTCATAATCCTCACCGGTGCGGGGGCAAGGGCCTTAGATAAATCAAGACCGAAGGCTTGAACATTCGACCTTTGTTTAAAACACCTTTAAGTTTTTTGCATCACTTTTGAAACAAAGTAATTTCCGAGGGTCACAAGCGAAACATCATGCCTGATTTACGTCCGATCATTCTGGTTCTCGGGGTTCTCATTGGCGCCCTTGGGGTGGCGATGTTGGTGCCGATGGCGGCGGATTTGTCGATGGACGATCCGGTGCTCCGGGCGGAGTGGCGGGCGTTCGCGGTCACCAGTGCATTGTGCCTGATTATTGGCGGCGGCATGTTTTTGACCACCACGGGATCCGTGCAAAAAATCACCCTGCAGCAAAGTTTTTTAATCTCGGCGCTGTCTTGGCTGGTGCTGGTGATATTTGCGGCGATCCCATTTTATCTTGGCCGCTATACATTGTCACCGACGGATGCCTTTTTTGAAAGCATGTCAGCGCTGACCACGACCGGGGCGACGGTGATTGTCGGGCTTGATGAGGCGCCATTT
>JAZGEB010000325.1:0-2203 GCA_036478515.1 Parvularculaceae bacterium
CCAGAGGAATGGCTGTCCATGCAAGCTTGCTTGTATGACAGAACCCGGCTTACAGACCGCCTGACGCATTATTTATCTCACGGCGCGAAAGAACGCCTGCGATGGCGCGGGCCTTTGGCCCGGGCGCGCGGTCGCCCGCCTTGGGAGTCGGATTGTGGAGCAATATCCAAACCAACGTCTCCCCGGCGAAGGCCGGGGCCCAGCTCTGGAAGATGTGGTTGAGAACGGGGCGTTTTTTGAGGGGAATTGCCGCGCAACACGATGACTGTTCGTATAAAGACGAGAGAACCGGTGATGGGCCCCGGCCTGCGCCGGGGAGACGGCAGTGGGTGTTATTTAGTTCCTTTATCTACACGTGATGTGTTAGGTTTCTCAGATGCCCGGTTATGTCTACATCCTTGCCAATCGTAAAAACGGCACTTTGTATACGGGTCACACAGCAAATATTGCGGCGAGAACATGGGCTCATAAAGCAGGCGTTGGTTCTAAATTTACCACCAAATACGGCCTTACAAAACTGGTTTGGTGTGATTTTTATGAAGATATCCGCGATGCAGCGTATCGCGAAAGTCAGATTAAAAACTGGAAGCGTCAGTGGAAAATCAATCTCATTGAAACTGATAATCCCCATTGGGAAGATTTGTCTTTTAAACTCAACATAAACTAACAAGGCGCATCCCCGGCCTGCGCCGGGGAGACGGCGGCGGGGTGTTCTTTAAGCTCAATACAAACGCACAAGACGCATCCCCGGCGAAGGCCGGGGCCCAGCTCTGAACGAAATGGTCGAGAATGGACATTGGTTTTGCGCTGGCAATGGCAAATTGCAACTATCACCGTCCGCCCCAAATCTTGCTGACCCGAGATGGCCCCCGGCCTGCGCCGGGGAGACGGCAGCGGGGAGTGCTGAAAATGGCTCCGAAGTGCCGGGAGACGATATTTTCAACAAAACTATAAATGTTCTGTTTACGTTCTCATTTTGGCAGCAATTTCATGCAACTATGCCGGTTCTTCTCATTGACGGGGCGGGCAATCCCATAATAAAACATTAATTCCCAAATTGTACCAATCATGTGCGGGTGAGGGACGGCGCTAGCCAAATTTCGGCTGGATTGCGGCTCACACCCAAACTTTAAGGGACTGTTTGGTCAGGAGAATAGAATGACTGAGGTTACGCAACAAGCACAGCAACAGGCGAGCCAGGTGTCAAAATTTGACACCAGCTATACCGGCACGACGATCAATCGCATTGATGCGAAGGGTCGGCTGTCGATCCCGCCAGAGTATCGCAAGCTGTTACAGCCGACGATTGAGGGCGCGTTTTTTGGCGTGTATTGCCTGCCGTCACTGGTTGATGAGGGCGCGATCGAATGTGGCGGCGTCGATTTCATCGACTTCTTGTTGCAGCTGGTTTCGAATGTCGATGAGTTTGAGAGCGCTCGGGCGGATATTGAAGAGACGATTTATGCCGAGATGCTGAAATTGTCTTTTGACAAAGAAGGTCGGATCACTTTGCCCGAAGCCTTGCGGGCGCAAGTCGGTTTAAAGCAGGAAGCGGCGATCGTTGGCCGCGCCAATCGGTTCTTGCTAATGGATCCATCAAGAGTTGATTCAACAGCCAGGCGCGCCAGAACTTTCTTGAAAGACCATAAAGAAACATATCGAGCGCGAAGCGTACCAAGTGTGTCTGCCCGCAAAGGGAGCGTCGAATAGATGTCTGACCATGGACTTCATATTCCGGTGCTGGGTCGCGAGGCTGTCGAAGCCTTGGTGCCTGCTGATGGCGGGGCATATGTTGATGCAACCCTTGGCGGTGGCGGCTATACACGGATGATCCTTGGCGCGGCGTCATGTCATGTTTATGGCTTTGACCGTGATCCGGTGGCGATTGAGCGAGCGCAACCTTGGGCCGGGGCTTATGCTGGACGGCTGACTTTGCTGCCTCATCCGTTTGCGGATATCGGCGAGGTGTTACCGCAAATTGGCGTCACGCAAGTCGATGGTGTTGTTGCTGATCTCGGGGTCTCGTCTTGGCACTTAGATGAGGCGGCGCGCGGATTTTCGTTTCGGGCCGATGGTCCTTTGAATATGCGCATGGACGGCGCGTCCGAAGGAGACGCTGAAGGTTTCCTCAATGACGCCACGGAAAAAGATATTGCCGATATCGTTTATATTTATGGCGAAGAAAAAAAGAGCCGGGTGATTG
>JAZGEB010000326.1:0-2683 GCA_036478515.1 Parvularculaceae bacterium
CGCTCACTCGGATCAGTTTTGGCTCTTGCTTGTCGGAAAAAGAAGACCAATCAATCTGGACCAAGATCAAGGCCGAAAACGCCGACTTGTTTGTTTTCATGGGTGACAATGTTTATGGCGATGCGGCCAAGGCCGACCCGGCATTCACCGATCCGGCAATGCCAAAAATGCGCGCCTCCTATGCGCAACTGGCCAAAAGCGCGCCCTTTGCTGATTTTCGCAAGACAACCCCGATGATGGTGGCTTGGGATGATCATGATTATGGCGTTAATGATGGCGGCGTTGATTATGGCTTTAAAGCGCGGGCCAAAGAGTTGTTTTTGGATGCTTGGGCGATCCCCGCTGATGACCCACGTCAGACCCGAGATGGTACCTATACGGCGCAAACTATCGGCCCGGAAGGCCAGCGCGTCCAAATCATTCTACTCGACACCAGAAGCTTTCGCACTAGCTTAACTCCCACAGACGAAAAAGGCGCGCCCGGTAAAGAACGATATATACCGTCAACGGATAAAACCGGGACAATGCTTGGCGACGCCCAATGGGGCTGGCTTGAGCAACAACTCAACCAGCCGGTAAATTTACGCATTATCGTCTCATCGATCCAAGTTATCGCTGATGGTCATGGCTGGGAAGCATGGGCAACCATGCCCCATGAGCGCGAGCGATTATATCAGCTACTAGCGGCAAAAACATCCGGCAACACCATCCTCCTATCGGGCGACCGTCATATCGGCGCCTTTTACAGCCAAAACAAAGCCGTGCCATTTTACCTGCTGGAAGCCACCTCCTCGTCGCTCAACCGACCAGCCAGCAAGTGGCGCGCTGAAAATGGCGAGACCAGCACCGAAGCTGGCCCCTACCGGGTCAGCCCGATACAATATGAGGTCAATTACGGGCTAATGGATATTAACTGGACCCAAAAGTCGGTGACGTTACAGATTGTCAGCCCCGGCAACGAAACCATGACTAAGAATATTGATTTTTAGGCAGCCCCAACCAGATAGTCAGGGCACGCCTCATAAAAACAAGCGATCCTGAACTTGCCGTCGTTTTTCATATAAGTGACTGGCATCACAGCGGCATCACCCCAAACCGATACGCTCTTCTCCATGGACCAGTAGATAAGCTGGCCATTAACAATGGAGAAGGAAAATGAAACACAGACCATCATATTATATAAAGGCAATTGCGGCGACCGCTGCCCTTGGCCTTGGCACGATTATATCTGGCGCTGAAGCAGCTCCGTTAAACAGTTGGGTCGGCACTTGGGAAAACAGCTCGAGCACCGGCCTGCAACAAGTCCGGGTGACCAAGCGTGGGTCGCAGCTTTTTCTGTCCGCAGAAGGAAAGTGCACGCCCACCAACTGCAAATGGGGCACCGTTCCGGCGATCGCCTTCAGCCCCTCGGGCGGGACCACAGCAGCCAGTGATACTGACATTATCATGGCAGCTTTTAGTCCTGGTTTTGCCACCAAGACGGTCATTTTAAGCGGCTTGTCCCGTGGCTCAATTTCGGTCCGGACGCTGACTGATTTCACCGATGCAAGTGGCCGCAATGACTACACCAAAGTTGTCCGCCTGCGTAAAAAACGACGCGTTGCTCGAACAGACCCTCCTGTTCTGGCAACCCGCCCGGATCTTCCATTTCAGGAAGATTGCATTTCCTTCAATCCGGCCAATGTGTCCGTCGGCAAACGCAACAACAGGTGGAAACTGTTGCAAGGCAGCATGTGGATGCTTGATGCAGGCAACAAGAAGTCCGAGATGGACCGTGCCAAGCAAATCGTCCAACATTATAGCATGAACAAGCAATGTTTTGTTGGGCGTGGTAATCCTTCGCTGAGCTATTGGCTTCGCGGCGGTAACGCTCCAACCGGCGCATTACCGGGCGAAGATTGTGTTGGGATCAATCCGGCCCGGCTTGGTATCAAACCAGTAAATGGCAAGTTCACCATTACTTCGAACGGCACTCACTATGCGTTTGTCGCGCCAACCAGAGCCGAAGCGACAAAAGTGATCCAGACCATCCGGCATTATGGCTTTACCAAGTCCTGTTTTGTTGGCCGGCCTGGTGCGTCAATGAAATATCTGCGCAAGTAATACTCTTGGTAGTGACAAACTGATTAGTGGCCCTCGTAAAAAAGGGGCCACTTTTTTATGCCTACACCTTTCCAACCATTTACCTCTATATCGCCCTTTCAAAACACACCCCTTGCATTGCCCCCCCAAATCAGGGCGAAACTGGACCAAGCATTCGGGTTCGAGAGGAATATCCATGGAAGCCGCTACCAAAGATCAAGTACCATCCTTCACCGCCAAGGAACGGGCCGCGCGGTCCTTCACCGCGATATTTCGCGAATATGGCTTTGAAGGCGCGAGCCTGACCATGCTCTCGGAAGCTTCCGGCCTTGGTCGCTCAAGCCTCTATCACCATTTTCCCAAGGGCAAAGCCGATATGGGCGCGGCCGCCCTTGCCGATATGCATGGCTGGTTTCGGGTCAATGTTTTTGATGTCCTGCATGGCAAAGAACCAGTGCAGGACCGGCTGTATAAAGCCTCCGACCGATTGACCAAATATTATCAGAGCGGCAAATTGCCCTGCTTGATGGAAATATTTTCCAGAGGCGAAGCGCGCGCTTTATATCGCGCAGAATTACAGGCATTTTTGTCCGATTTTCTC
>JAZGEB010000327.1:0-4637 GCA_036478515.1 Parvularculaceae bacterium
GATGGAGCGACGAGATGCCCATTTGGCTTGTCGCGCCGCGTAAGGCATCGATTAACAGCGCTCGCGCGCTTTCATCTTTAGCCAATAGTCGTGGTCCCGGAACGGGCGTGAACGGCACACTGCAAAGCAACTTTGGATAATACTCCCCGCCAGCTCTGGTGTAGGCATCGGCCCAAGCATGGTCGAAAATATACTCCCCTTGGCTGTGACCTTTCAAATATAACGGCGCTGCAGCGATGATTTCATCGGCCTGACTGATCACCAAATGGCGTGGTACCCAGCCAGCCGCAGCTGAGACCGAGCCAGATTGTTCTAAACTTGCGAGAAAATCATAAGCGAGGAACGGGTGAAACGGTTGATCCAGCGGATTGGCCAGCCGGTCCCAATCGGCGCGCGGGATATCGCTCAACGAATTGACCAATTGAGCAGTGTGGGTGGGGGGGGCAACGGACATCATTTTTCAATCAAAGTATAACCGACTGATCAGCTAATCTCAAATATGCCATCAACCTCCACCGCAGCCCCGAGCGGGAGGGATGGCGCGCTGACCGCCGCTCGGGCATGACGCCCAGCATCCCCCAGCGCCAGCACCATCATGTCAGAACAGCCATTAATCACCACGGGCTGGTCGGTAAAGTCCGGCGCACTATTGACGAAGCCGCCAAGTTTGACGCATCGCTTGACCCGCGAGAGGTCGCCTTCACAGGCTTTTTTCAATTGCGCCAGCAAGTTGAGAGCGCATAGGCCCGCGGCGTGGGCGCCTTGTTCGGTGTCGAGGTCGATGCCAACTTTGCCGGTGACCAGCCCCTTGGGTCCCATCGAAATCTGTCCTGAGATAAACACCAAATTGCCACTGCTGACGAAAGGCACATAATTAGCTACCGGGGCCATGGCTTCAGGCAGGGCGTAGCCGGCGTCAGCGAGGCGTTGTTCAATCTTGGAGCGGGCGGTTGGCATGGCGGTTTCTTTCATCAGGAGGGCGGTATCCTTGTCGCTATTTTTGCAGCTTTGGGCAAGCGCTAGCCACGCGGCTTCTAGTCTTGGCGTTTCATGCCCCGCGCGGTGCCAATGGCGTCATCGCCGAATTTGGCTCGCAATGTATCAATCGCCTGTTCCCGGGCTGACAACCGATCATGGTCATCATGGAACAAGAAGCCGGGGATGGTGTCGGCCTTGGATAATTCTGACATGCCAATGCCGAGCAATCGGTAAGCGATGGCCGAATGGGGGTTGGGAATTTCCGCGCGCAACAGTTCTTTTCCAGCTGCGAAGATGACCCGAGCAAGATTTGAGTGGTGATCAAGGGTTTGGCGTCTAGTCAGGCTTTTGAAGTCTGCGGTTTTCAGCTTTAAGGTCACGACCCGGCCGCTGAAATTTTTGTCCTTCATCCGCGCCGAAATTTTTTCGCACAATTGCCACAATATATCTTCAAGCCGGTTATAGGCGGTAATATCCTTATGGAATGTCGTCTCGGAGGAAATGCTCTTGGTTGCGCGCACGGGATTAACGGGGCGGTCATCACGGCCATAGCACAGACGTGAGAGGCGCAAGCCAATTTCGCCATAGCGTTCGATCAGTATACGGGGGTCGATTTGTTGCAAGTCGCCGATTGTTTTTAAACCGTCGCGTTCAAGCCGCGCTGAAAATGACGCGCCAACGCCCCAAATAAAATTAATCGGTTTGGTCGCCAGAAAGCTATTCGTTTCAGCCTCGCCGATAATTGCAAATCCTTTGGGCTTGTCGAGATCGGAGGCAATCTTGGCCAGAAATTTATTGTGGCTGAGGCCAATCGAGACTGAGATGCCGACATCGCGTTCGATAGTGGCGGCCAATCTGGCGAGGGTAACAACGGGCGCTGCTCGATGCAGTTGTTGCGTTCCGGTAAGATCCATAAAAGCCTCATCGCTGGACAGTGGTTGGACCAACGGCGTCAGGGCTTCCATCGCCGCTCGGACTTGCTTGGATGCCAGCGCGATGGCGGGCCCATCTGGTTTTCTGACCACCGCATGAGGACATAGCTTTAACGCTTTAAACATCGGCATTGCGGAGTGGATACCGTAAGTTCGGGCAATATAACAGCAGGTCGAGACCACCCCGCGCTTGCCGCCACCGATGATTAAAGGCTTATCGACCAAAGAGGGATCATCGCGTTTTGCGACCGAGGCAAAGAAGGCATCACAATCGAGGTGTGCAATGGACAGGCTGGTTAATTCTGCGTGGCACAATATCCGGACACTTCCACAAGAAGGGCACCTGGAGGGCAGGGGGTGGCAAGAAACTGCGATATAAAAACAATCGCGACAGAGCACAGCCAGATCATTGGTAACACCAATTGTTGGTTTTAAATCAACTTCTTGTGGTCGGTCTGGTGACGCGGTCACGGGCCATTTTCTCTCATTATTCTGGCCTTTAAAATGGCCCGAAAGGTGGAATTTTTAAACATCTAATTAACCCATTAGGGGCCATAAATGAGGGGAAGACAACTTTTTGTATGGGAATAAAGTATCATGGTTAGCGCAGAGCGGTATGATCCGACAGAACTGCCAAAAACAGTCCTTATTGTTGAAGACAATGAGCTGAATATGAAGCTGTTCGCGGATTTGCTCGAAGCCCATGGGTATTTGACCGTTCAAAGTACAAGCGGCCATGATGCGGTTGAGCTTGCTAGCACGCATATGCCAGATTTAATTTTGATGGATATTCAGTTGCCGGAGCGTTCTGGCCTAGATCTTACCAAAGACTTAAAATCAGAACCAGCGCTTGCCCACATCCCCGTCATTGCTGTGACCGCATTTGCGATGAAAAGCGATGAAGCACGGATCAGAGCCGGTGGCTGCGAAGATTATATTGCAAAACCGATCTCGGTTGCGGGTTTTATTGAGAAAATAAAAAGATATTTGGATTAGTCTTTCCGCATAACATGAATTCATGTCCTAAAAGACGTAGGAAGTGGGGAAACTATGACGGCACGTGTTCTCGTCGTCGATGATCTGGAGCCAAATGTCAAACTGCTCGAAGCAAAATTGCGCGCCGAGTATTTTGAAGTCTTTGTCGCCTTTCGCGGTGAAGAAGCCATCAAGCTTGCGATCGCTGAGCAGCCCGATATCATCCTGTTAGATGTGATGATGCCGGGTATTGATGGGTTTGAAACTTGTCAGCGCCTCAAAGCCAATCCACTAACCTGCCATATTCCTGTGGTCATGGTCACCGCGCTGGATCAGCAAGAAGACCGGGTTGCGGGGCTTGAGTCCGGGGCCGATGATTTTCTCTCCAAACCGGTCGAAGATGTGGCTTTATTTGCCCGTGTTCGCAGTTTAACCCGGCTGAAAATTATGACTGACGAGCTGCGTAAGTCCCATGCGACGGGGGCTGAAATGGGCTTGCTTACACATGCTGCCTTAGCAGAAATGGATGGCGAAGAAAGTGCCATTCTGGTGATTGATGATACGCCGAATGCGCATATTCCGTTTTCAGATAAGTTGCCTGAGAATTACACATTCACCATTGAAAAAGATGCTAAAGAAGCGATTGAGATATTACGCCAAAGCAAATTTGATCTCGTCATTGTGAATATGGCGATGGAAAGTTACGACCCATTGCGACTTTGTTCAACCATCCGGTCGATGGATGAAATGCGGCTCATTCCAGTTTTGGCGTTGGTTCGCAAAGGCGATACCAGGCGCTTGGTGCGAGCACTGGATATGGGCGTCAATGATTATTTGCCTGTCCCAATTGACAATGGCGAAATGGTTGCACGGATGAAAACGCAATTGCGGCGTCGTCACTATACAGAGCAACTGCGCGCATCTTATGGTAAAACGCTTGAGTTGGCCGTTACCGATCAACTGACTGGCTTGTATAATCGTCGGTATTTGATGACCCATATTGAGAGTCTGTTTGAGGTTGCGCTGGCTGAAAAACGCCCGCTTGCTGCATTGGTGATGGACATTGATCACTTTAAAATCATTAATGACACTCATGGCCATGATGCCGGTGATGCGGTGTTGCGTGATCTTGCAAAGCGATTGGTAAAAAATGTCCGAGGGATTGACCTTCCTTGTCGATATGGCGGCGAAGAGTTTGTCTTCTTAATGCCAGATACGGATAAAGCGTTTGCAGGTATTATAGCTGAGCGGTTACGTGAGGAAATTTCGCAAGAGCCGATCGCCGTCGAAGGACAAGACGGATTGCAAGTCAACATCACCGTTAGCATCGGTGTGGCGATCACAGATCCAGCGCTTGAAAACGATACACCCGAAGCATTGTTGAAGCGGGCCGATAAAGCGCTCTATGAAGCCAAGGAAACCGGGCGCAATAAGGTCGTAACCGACCAAGCAGCTTAAACGCCATCAGTTGATAAATGCTGATTTAATTTTTGCATGGCTTATGATCAGCCCGGCTTAAATTTTAACAGCATGTGACAGGAAAGCATTTTGCCGTGGTTGAAATGTCGAGGCCAGATTTGCCGTCGGTTGAAACTGATGCAAAACCCAACCCAAAAGCTGGGCGGATTGACTTGATTCAATTGCTGCGCGGCTTGGCGGCGTTGATGGTCGCGGCGTTTCATCTGCAAAGCTCGGCCCATACGCTGACCAATTATGAAGGCGCGTTTCGTTTGTTCGCCCATGGCGAAGCCG
>JAZGEB010000328.1:0-2823 GCA_036478515.1 Parvularculaceae bacterium
ACCCGTAAATCCTTGGCGGTGTAAATCTGCTCATCATCGACAAACATTTTCGCATTGGCGACCCCCAAAACCAGTCGGCGATTAATCACCCGGCGCAGATCGATCTCATAGCGAACAAGCTTTGCCGTCGGTAGAACTTCGCCGCTAAACCTGACCTCGCCGCAGCCCACCGCCCGACCCGCGCCCGGCGCGCCGGTCCATGTCAGGAAGAAGCCGACCAATTGCCACATCGCATCCAGCCCAAGACAACCAGGCATCACCGGATCACCGGGGAAATGGCAGCCAAAAAACCACAGATCGGGATGAATATCGAGCTCAGCATGAACAAAGCCTTTGCCAAATTCACCGCCATCTTCCGTGATCGAAACCACCCGGTCCATCATCAGCATCGGCGGGGTTGGCAGTTGGCTGGATCCGGGGCCACGCACGCCATGCAGGCCGCATTCGAGCAATTGCTCTTTAGTATAGCTGGGCCGAGCAGGCCAGGCAGGTACATAGGCAGTCATCAAGCAGCCTCGTCATATAGTGAAAGATTTCGTGTGTCCGTGGTATCTGCCCTTCCCCAAGAGGTCAAATAGAAGATATCGGCAAAATGTCGCAAAAATCAGCAGGCTATTCTGCGGTAACGCCCCATAAAGCGGCGACTTCGGCAAAGCCGCGATAGCCAGCCACTTCAATCGAGCACCAAAGATCAGCGCAATTGCTAAACCGGACCAGGACCCCAGCTTCGAGTTTTGCCCTGATCGCTGCGCCTTCGCTTGGCTTGGTGCGGACCATCGTCCCATCAACAATAACCAGCGCTTTTTGGGCGCTGACCAGTTGCGAGCGGTGGATCCACATCGTCTCGCCGTCACTATCTTGAACTTTGCGCCAGACATTGTCTCTTGTTTCTGCGATCACCTGCAGCGGTAAGCCACGCCGCGATAGCTCATAACGCACCGGGTAATCGGTCGAGGGGCCAACCCGGCCCCAGGTCTGATCATTTTTCAGATTGACAAAGCGCGGGATAGGCAAGCCTGACGGGCTTTTATCTGGGGTATTCGCAGCGAAACTCGGCGTTAGAAAGGCGGCTAGGGTCAACGCCATCAGGGAAAAAACCACGCAAAATAGCGGCGCGAAGCGGGACATTTTTACCATGCGAAGATCAGGCATTGGATTTCAACCCGTTAACAGATTATGACTAAAGACCAGTCCTATGACGCCACCGATTAACAAGTGGTTAATCGGGCGTTAAGGAATTTTGAGGAGTTGCCCCCTGTGGCGGAAAAAATGGCGGAACAAATGGCTGATAAACCACGCGTGATTGTAACGCGCCGCTTGCCCGATGAGGTTGAAGTGCGGCTGTCCGAATTATTCGCTGTGACGCTAAATCAATCTGGTCGCCGGATGCCCCGAGCTGAGCTTTTGGCCGCTGCAAGTGCTTGCGATGTTTTATGTCCGACCCTTGGGGATATGCTCGATGCTGATTTTTTTGCTGCCGCTGGCCCAGACCTGAAGCTAATTGCCAATTTTGGCGCTGGCGTCGATCATATTGATATCTCCGCTGCTACGGCCCGTAATATCACAGTGACAAATACGCCCTCGGTTTTAGCGCAAGACGTTGCGGATATGGCGATGGCGTTGATCATCGCGGTCCCACGGCGATTGGTCGAAGGGGTTGAAGCGCTCAAAGCTGACAAGTTTTCGGGATGGTCGCCAACATGGATGTTGGGCACTTCGGTGCGCCATAAGAAGCTCGGCATCATCGGCCTTGGCCGGGTCGGACAAGAGATTGCAGAACGGGCAAAGTCTTTCGGCCTGGACGTGCATTATCACAATCGCAATCGGATAAATTTGCAACAAGAAGAACAACTCGGCGTGTCATGGTGGCCAAGCCTCGATCAGATGCTGAGCAATATGGATATTATCTCGGTCAATTGTCCGCATACCCCTGCAACCTATCACCTGTTGTCCCGCCGTCGTTTGGCGTTACTACAACCTCATGCTTATGTGATTAATGTCTCGCGCGGGGAAGTGATCGATGAAACCGCCTTGGCTGACATGATTGAGGGCGACAAGCTCGGGGGTGCAGCGCTCGATGTGTTTGAACATGAACCCCGGGTCAACCCGAAATTATTGGCGGCGAAAAATGTTGTGTTGTTGCCCCATATGGCTTCAGCAACGAAAGAGGCGCGGACAGATATGGGCGCGCGGATGCTGATTAATATCAAGATGTTTCTTGATGGTCACAAACCCCCAGATCGAATTATTCCAGAGATGCAATAAGGTTGATGGCCTATTCCTCCCCCATTCATGGGGGAGAAACACTTTCTCAACGACATATCGATCAACAGAATATTCCAGCCCTTATTGGCGTTGGAACTCGCCATAAAATTCAAGCACGACGGTGTCGCCAACAACATTGGTGAATTTTTCCATCTCAAATTCCGAGCGCTTAAATTCAGCTTTTGCATCAAACCCGATCGTGTAGCGCGTGGTCAGCGGGTTTCTGGCTCCGCCATTAAAGATGATTTTAACATTAACCGGTTTGGTCAGACCTTTGAGCGTTAAATCGCCCGTGGCAATACCGCTATTATCTCCCGTGATATTAATATCCGTACTGATGAAATGGGCTTTGGGGTGAGCATCGGTATCAAACCAACCAGGGCCGGTTAGGGTTTTCTTGAATTTGGGGTTATTGACATCAAGGCTGGTGACATCAATCAGCGCTTCGAGATGCCCAGCGCTGGCATCGTCCGGATCAAAGGAGAGCGTCGCGTCAAATGTATTAAAGCGCCCGACATAAGTCGAAATACCAAAATGTTTGATCTTGAACAAGAGCGT
>JAZGEB010000329.1:0-3061 GCA_036478515.1 Parvularculaceae bacterium
GAGATGGCGTCGCCAACCGTTTGGATGGTTTCAGCAGCATCATCTGGAATTTCGATATCGAATTCCTCTTCAAACGCCATAACAAGCTCAACAATGTCGAGGCTGTCTGCGCCGAGGTCATCAATGAAGCTGGCTTTTGGCTCAACTTTAGCGGCATCCACATCGAGATGCTCGACCGATATTTTCTTCACGCGTTCAGCGATTTCTGACATTTAAGGCTCCTTTGTCGTCAAGTGACCACTCCATTTCTTGGAACTGGCCGCACAAGATTATTAGCTTGCGCGTACGGTATATTGGGGGCCAAGGCAAGCCACACAAGGCCAGCGTTGGGCAAATACAGGCAAAAAGACGCTTCTGCCTCTCTACTTGGTCACAAACGCGTCAGAATGGGAGCTTAGAGAGTATTCCAGCAATATCTGAGCTCAAATCATCGCCATGCCGCCATTCACATGCAGGGTCTGGCCGGTGACATAGCCCGCCTCGTTCGAGGCCAGATAGACCACCGCAGCGGCGATGTCATCCGGCGTGCCCATCGCCCCGGCAGGGATTTTGGCATAAATCGCTTGTTGCTGATCTTCGGTCAAGGCGTCAGTCATCGGCGTTCGGATAAAGCCCGGGGCGACGCAATTGACGGTGACATTGCGGCTGGCGATTTCGGCGGCGAGAGATTTCGACATGCCGATCATCCCGGCTTTTGACGCCGCATAATTGGCCTGTCCCGGATTGCCGGTGACGCCAACAATCGAGGTAATGCCAATAATCCGGCCAAAACGCTGTTTGGCCATGCCCCGAAGCGCGGCTTTGGCGAGGCGGAAATAAGCAGTCAGGTTGATTTTCAGGACATCATCCCAGTCATCCGCCTTCATCCGCATGAACAACCCATCCCGGGTGACCCCGGCATTGGCGACAACAATATCCAAGCCGCTCATCATCTCAGAAGCGGTGCCAGCCAGCTTATCCACCGCCTCCAAGTCAGACAGGTTGCACGGCGCGATATGCGCCCTCTCGCCTAACTCTTTGGCGACTTCAAAAAGCTTTTCTTCGCGTGTGCCCGACAAGGTGACAACTGCCCCCCGGCCATGGAGCGCTGCCGCGATCCCGCCGCCAATGCCTCCAGTAGCGCCTGTGACAAGTGCTTTTTTGCCTGTAAGATCAAACATGAACTGATAATCCTTAATGTAAAGTTAGAATTTAGAGAGATCCTCAACGGTGCCAAGATGAGCGGTTTCAGCCTGTTTATTGATCCGCTTGACCAGCCCCGACAACACCTTGCCAGCGCCCAATTCAACAAATCTGGACACGCCAGCAGCGCTCATCGTCTCAACCGATTGGGTCCAGCGCACGCGGCCCGTGACCTGCTCGATCAGCAATTTGCGGATCGCATCTGGATCCGTCACCGGGGCCGCCGTGACATTCGCTATCACAGGAACCACAGGCGGGGAAATGTCAGCATTTTCCAGCGCCTTGGCCATCTGCTCCGCTGCTGGCGCCATCAAGGTACAATGGAATGGCGCGGAAACTGGCAAGGGCAAAGCTCGTTTCGCTCCGCCCTCTTTTGCCGCTGCCATCACTGCTTCGACCCGCGCGCTATGGCCTGAAATAACCACCTGACCGGGGGAATTATCATTGGCAATCTGACACACACCGCCCCCGCCGCCAGCCTCAATCGCCGCTTCGACATCAGCCAAAGACAAGCCCAAAATCGCCGCCATCGCCCCCTCGCCAACCGGTACCGCCGCCTGCATTGCATCGCCGCGCACGCGCAACAGCTGGGCCGTATCAGCCAAACTAAGCGAGTCAACAGCACACAGCGCTGAATATTCGCCCAAAGAATGCCCCGCGACAAACGCAGCGTCGGCAATTTTGAGATCAGTTTCAGCCGCCAACACCCGAACCGCCGCAATTGAGGTCGCCATCAAGGCAGGTTGGGCATTCCGGGTCAGAGTCAAATCTTCGATCGATCCGTCCCAGATGAGGCTTGAAAGCTTTTCGCCAAGCGCTTCATCAACCTCATCAAAGACAGCCCGCGCGACGGGGAATGACGCTGCGAGCGAACGGCCCATACCGATCGCCTGACTGCCTTGTCCGGGGAAAATAAAAGCCGTCATCAACAATAGTCCTTAAAAAGCAAGCGAGGACTATTGTTTACCCTGTCCGGCGCTGCTCTCAAGGGTGTTTCCGACTTTTTTTGCCGGGATGCCGGCGACAATATCACCCCGGGCCACCGATTTCGTGACCACCGAATTAGCCCCCACCATACTATGGGCCTGAACCGTAATCGGGCCGATGATTTTCGCCCCGGCACCGATATCGACATGACCTTCGATAATCGGCGGTTGGGAGACCTTATGGTTTTGGCCGATGGTCACTTGGTGAAAAATCAAGCAATTAGGTCCGATGACCGCGTGCGAGTGAATCACGATGCCATTGGGATGGGGGATCAACAACCCGCCCCCGATTTTCGCATCCAGCGGGATCTCAGCGCCGGTGACAATACTCCAGAACCGATGTGACAAGACCCATCGACGTTGTCTCAGAGCTGATAACAAGCCCCGTCCTTGGGCGGCTTTATTATAGTGTCGATGGGCGCGCAGCAGTCTTCTTGAGGGATCCCAAAAACGCTGCGGATGCTCACGCGACCAGTCTGGATCCGTCGCCGATAGTCTCCCCATATCTGTGCTCGGTGTACTATTCATCTATCGACGCGTCAGACCCTAAGGGTCCGGCCAATGGCCAAAAATTTCTCTCGCCGCATCGCCTTCAGCGTTTCCGGGGACAAATCTTCCAGATCATGTATCTCCGCTTCAATCGCATCGCCAAGCCGCTCAATCGCCACGGCCGGATCTCGATGGGCACCGCCGAGCGGCTCCTCGACAATGCCGTCTATAATACCCAGTTTGAGTAATTCTTGGGCTGAAATTTTCATCGCTTCGGCAGCATCCTTGGCTTTGCTCTCGCCCTTGGCCGCTGCATCTTTCCACAAGATCGAAGCGCAACCTTCAGGCGATATCACCGAATAAACCGCATGTTGGAACATCAACACCCGGTTCGCCGCCGCCAA
>JAZGEB010000330.1:0-4470 GCA_036478515.1 Parvularculaceae bacterium
ATGCAACACCAATAAAGGAACGTCTTGTTTTTTGGCTAATACCTCATGGGAAAACCAATAAGGCCGATCTTTGCGTTTCGCGGTCACATTGGTCAAGACGACCAACGGATGCAGCTTGTCTTTGATAAATGGATATAGCGCAATATAGGGCAACAAAGCCTCATTATACGGACCATTGCCGCGATAAGTCGGCATCAGACATAGGGGCAATATTTTTCCCGGCGCAAGGCCAGCCAGCAGGTTACGCAAACTGGTGCCCCCCTGCCCGCCTTCCAGATAGGTCAACGGCGTATCGCTGGCGACAGACTTGCCAACCCGGGAGTCCGGGCGATCAACTTCAACACCAGCGCGCAGGGCTTCATCGCGGATGCGTGCACTCTCTGGATAGCTTGAATAAGCCTCCTCAATGTGACTTTGATAAGCCTCATTGTTACCTTGCGACTTCATCTCAATGCCGCAATAATAGGACATCACCGCATTGACATCGCTGGTTTCACTATGGAGGTGCTTCAGAGTATAATCCTCTAAGCCCGCCTTTCCCGCCGCTGCATTGCCGGCTTCAAATTCGCACGCCGCTGACATCAGCGTCGTTGCCGAATATGTTTTTCGTTTGCCGGTGAGCTTGCCAAGGACATTCATCCGGTTCAAGCGTTTATCGACGCTTTTTACGATCTGTTTGATCCGCTCATAATCACCGCGCTCCCAAAGCTTCAGCAAGCCTTCGGCTTCGAGCGTTGTTGTGGCTGCATATTGATCGACAATGCCGTCGGATGAGGCAGAAGTGACTATGCCCAGCGGCAAGCCGGTGGTGGCAACTTCGAGGAAGGAATTTTCATTGGGCAAAAAGAACCGATATTGCACTGCGTCTTGTGTCGCTAACAGCTCGGGAATATCTGTGGTCAAGGCGGCTTTGCCATTGACGCTCAACAATTTGTCACCAGGGCGCAAGCGTAAATCTTCCGCCGGAGACCCCGGTGCGATTTTATCTATTTGCAGAGTTTTGGAAAATGCCGGTGGTTTGGCGATCGGCTTTTTTTCTATCGACAAAAACCAATTTGAGTTACGCGCCATCGGCAAATCTCCTTTTTTCCGCTCTTGGGCCGAGACCGGTATCGTTAAAAACTGTGCTAGATCAAACTCATAGCACTCTTAATCCAAGCTTCAAATGGCAAATTGGGAGGTGACCAAGGGCGAATGATATTCATCAGGGCATTTGCGCCTAATAGCGACAAATGCCCTGACAGATATTTTAAACTTCTGTGAACCGAAGATAGGGACGTATTTCCTCAAAGCCTTGCGGGAACATTTCATTTGCTGCGGCATTAGTCACCGTTGGTGGAATGATGACCTTTTGGCCGGGCACCCAATCCGCTGGCGTCGCAATTTTGTTGGCGTCACTGATTTGCAACGCATCAATCACGCGCAAAATCTCATCAAAATTACGCCCAACATTCATCGGATAGGTCATAGTGAGGCGAATTTTGTGATCCGGGTCGATGATGAAGACGGAACGAACAGCCGCAGTTTCACTTTCGCCAGGGTGAATCATATCATACGTTTTCGCGATTTTAAGGTCGGCATCCGCGACAATCGGGAACTGCAAATCCGTGTTTTGCGTTTCATTAACATCCAAAATCCACTTATTGTGTTCGTCAACCGTATCGGTAGACAGGCCCAATGGTTTGACATTTCGCGCGGCAAACTGATCGGCGAGTTGCGCTGTGCGACCCATTTCTGTGGTACAGACAGGGGTGAAATCAGCTGGATGGCTAAAGAAAAATACCCATGACTGGCCAGCCCAATCATGAAAATTGATTTTTCCTTTAGTCGTGTCGATGGTAAAATTTGGGGCGATATCGCCGATGCGTAACGTCATGGTTTAGGTCTTTCTTTAAAGGGTAAAATGAGCCGGCTCACGACCGGCATCAGGCTTACCTGTGTGGACCCTAAGCGGTCATAAATCAAAGTTAAATTCTCGATAGGGACTATTAAATTTCGCGATACGAGCTCACTTATTTGAACTTGGATGTGCCGTCGATGAAATGTTACTCGGCTTGGTTGTCTCACCGGTATGATCAATCGCGGATTGGGCACAAGGCGCATCAATGTCTTGTATCGCTTGATATTGGTGAAGATATATATTGCCCGATAGATTTTTCAAAAAATGAGTATTTTTCAGTCGATCCATCACCGGTCCTTTGACCTCTGACAAATGCAAAGTCACCCCGGCATCTTTGAGCCGCTCATTTATCGCCTCCAGGCTCTCTAAGCCACTGGCGTCAATTTGGTTGACCGCCGGGCACATCAACACCAGATGTTGCAATTCCGGTCGCTCACTCAAAGCATCATACACCGTGTCTTCGAGAAACCGGGCATTTGCAAAATAAAGGCTCTCATCAATCCGAATTGTAACGAGGCAATCTGAGGTGACCACAGCGTGGCGTTCGACGTTGCGAAAATGTTCGGTGCCGGGAACTTGTCCGACGATAGCAAAATGCGGTCGGCTGGTATTATAGAGATGCAAGAAAAGCGATAGCGCCACACCGGTGGTAACGCCCAACTCAACTCCGACCAGCAAGGTCACCAATATAGTTGCTGCCATCGCCGCAAAATCGCTCTTTGAATAGCGCCAGACATTGCCGATCTCCTGTATATTGACCAAGGTCAGCACCGCGACAATAATCGTTGCGGCCAAGACAGCTTGCGGGAGATAATATAAAAATGGCGTCAGGAATAATGCCGCCAATGCAATGCCAATAGCAGTAAACGCCCCGGCTGCTGGGGTCTCTGCCCCAGCATCAAAATTGACCGCTGAACGGGCAAAGCCGCCGGTCACTGGATAACCGCCAGAAACGCCTGCCGATAGACTGGCGACACCCAAGCCAATCAGCTCTTGGTCAGGATCAATGCGCTGGCGTCGTTTTGCGGCAAGAGTTTGAGCAACTGAAATTGATTCAACAAAGCCGATCAAACTGATTAAAGCCGCAGACCCAAGCAGGGTCTTCCATAAATCCAAATCGAATGTGGGAAGGCCGAGTGTTGGTAGCCCCTTTGGTATCTCGCCAACAATGCGGACCCCCTGTTCGGCAAGCCCTAAGTTTGCAACACTAACGATCCCGGCGACCACCGCCAAGACCGGGCCGCCGCGCGAAATCATCCCAGCGGATTTTTCGCTCAACCCCAAGGATTGCAACACCGGCTTCAAGCCCTTGCGAACCCAAAACAGAAACACCAATGACAACCCGCCAATTATCAATGTCGGAATATTGGTTTCAGAAATATGCTGAAAAACCGAGCTGATTATCTCATAAAGATTATGCCCGTGGGCTTTGATTCCTAAAATATGTTTGAGTTGGCTCGCCGCGATAATAATTCCAGAGGCTGTGATAAATCCGGATACCACCGGGTGGCTCAAGAAATTGGCCAAAAAACCCAAGCGCAAAATGCCAACAACCAACAGCATAAGCCCAGAAATAAAGGCGAGGAGTAAAGCCGCCGTAATATATTCCGGGCTGCCTTGGGCGGCAATTTTACCTGCCGCAGCAGCCGTCATCAGCGATAACACTGCCACCGGCCCGACGGCCAAAGTTCGGCTGGTGCCAAAAATTGCATAGGCGACGAGCGGTAATATAGAAGCATACAGACCAATTTGAGGTGGCAATCCCGCGAGCAACGCATAGGCAAGCGATTGCGGGATCAGCATGATCGTCACAATCACCGCCGCAACCAAATCATTCGCAAAGGTCTCACCCTTATAGGTGCGACCCCAGTCGAGAATTGGAAAATATTTAGCCCATCTAAAAGACATGACGAATAATAAGTACCTTTGATTAGCGGAAAAAGGGGTGGAGGAAAGAAAGGAGAAAGGCTTAGGAGAGAGGGATAATTGCCTTATCTTTCTTTCCTCCGGGGGAGAGACTTTATGTTGATTGTTTTACAAGTTTTGGTTTCACCAACCATTCTTTGCCTTTAAGCATGCCCTTCCAATAGATTGGCGGCAGCAATTTTTCTTTCAGGAACCAGGCAAGAGATGTTGGTTTTGTCCCATCGATCAACCAGCTTGGGAATGAAGGTAGTAAGACGCCGCCATAGCCAAATTCTGCCAGAATAATTTTTCCACGCTCAACAGTGAGCGGACATGATCCGTAACCATCATACATTGCGCGGTGGCCCTTGCCCGCCATGTGCTGCAATAGATTTACAGCCACGATAGGGGCTTGTTTTCGAGCCGCAGCTGCCGTTTTGGCATTTGGTGTTGAACAGGCATCGCCAAGGCCGAAAATGTTTGGGTATTTATTGTGAACTAAAGTGTGTTGATCCACATCAACCCAACCAGCTCCATTCGTCAGCGGGCTGGCTGAAATAAAGTCCGGCGCTGTTTGCGGCGGACAGACATGTAACATATCAAATTCGCGGTCTATGATTTCGGTTTTGTCGCCTTTTTTGCGTTCAAATCTGGCAACTTTCTGG
>JAZGEB010000331.1:0-3680 GCA_036478515.1 Parvularculaceae bacterium
TTGCCGAAGTTTAAGGCTCCGAAACCGGGTAAATAATTACCAAGGCAGAGAAGCACTCTCGCTGACAATATCATCCTCACTCATTGGTACAGACGCATCGCTAGCACTAGGGTTGCTCATGATGATACCCGAAACGCGATCAATCATGCCGTGAAATAGAGCTGGAAAACCGCCGCGCCCATCTGTGTGACACGTGCAATAAACATGTTTGCCGGCAACATCTTGTGCTCCATCAGTCATGCGCTCATGCGGGCATCCCCCACTCCCGCATAAGCCAGTCCATTGACAAGTGCCAGACCTCTCTCTTCCTGCTGATTCATCTGCCACAAAAGCTCGATACCCATCTGTCTCTACAATCTGATCAAATTGTTCTGTCCCCAGATTACCAAAATTGTATTTTTTATCAAACGGTCTGGTACAGGCAGATGTGGTGCCGTCTGGATCAACACCAATAATGTTGATACAGCGACCAGACCGGAAACAAGTCGACCCTGAAAACCCGGTCATGCCTTTGAAAAATTCATCAAAGGAGCGAATTTTGATACTCGGATCACCATGATCAACCCATGCATCGAACAGTTCAAGCATAAAATCAGAATAGGCAACAGGGCTGAGATTCCAAGGCATCTTTCCATCACTCGGGGTGAAAGCCGGATGCGCATCAAACAGCTTTACACCAATTGATCTGAAATGCTCGAACAGAGCCGCCGCAGCGCCATCACGCAATGCATGGCGCGGTGTAACGACAGTCGTCACCCCAAAAGCAACATCATGAGATTGCAACAATTTAATCGCTCTAACAACATCCGTATGCGACCCTTCCCCATTATGCTTTGGCCTTTGATTGTCGTGAACCTCAGGTGGGCCGTCGAGGCTCAGCCCGACCATAAAATTATTCTCTTTTAGAAAACCGGCCCAGGCATCATCGAGCAGGACGCCATTGGTTTGCACTCCCCAGCCAAGATCACCCGGATCACAGAGGCTCGATGCATGGTCAATAATGCGCTGGAAATAATCCATGCCGGCCAAGAGGGGCTCGCCCCCATGGATAAAAATTTCAAACGGCTTGGGTACAAAAGGCAACAGATTGTCAAGCACCGCCCTCAGTGCCGAAAATTTCATACGCCCGGTCTCGAGCGAAACCCGCCTCTCCGCTTCATAACAATAAGGACAACCAAGATTACAAATATCGCCTACAGGCTTTAACAACAACGTCCCGGTCCGGGCGATCGCCACCGCCTGCTGCTGGTGTCCCGGACCGGCCACATCGCTGGCGCGGTCGGTCGCGGATTGCAGCCCGGCATCAAGGGCGGCAAAGGCCTGCGCTTCGGCATAGGCTTTGGCCCGGTCTAAGGCGTTGAGAATAACCGACTGACCAGAGGAGACCTTCGCGCGCGCCGACAAATCTGCCACCGCTGCCCTGACTTTTGAAGACCACGGCATGGAGCGGCTATAATTCGTTCCAAACATCAAGGAAGGCTGCGTTTTTGTATGAATTCGCAATCTCACTCAACTGGCCCGGTGAATAACTCTTCATCGCCGGCCCCATATAACCAGAGCGATAAGTATTGAGCGATTTTTCTGTAATCGTCATGGTAGGCATCCTTGTCGCCCCCTTCCCTACCTTGTCAGTCGCGTTGTGTGGCACCATCAAGCCCATTTTTCGGAACGAAGCCAACGTCTGCACAACATCCGCCCGCACTTGCTTCTTACTCACGCCAGTTTCCCGATAATACAGATAATACATATCAAATACGCCATCGACGTTACGATCTGGACGTACATGTTGCCAGACTGTTGCGGCCATCGGGTTAAGGATATGAACCTGCGATGTTTCAGGGTCAAAAATTGCCAAATCCGGACCGACCTGTCGTTCTTTCAAATCGCGGCGTTTTACATGACCAGATATGAGGTCCACTTCTAGCATTCTTGTCGGAATGGGGGGTTTCTTCATATTCACGTTTGGAACGGTGGTCGGTACTTTCGACAAATCATCTGATTTTATTTGAGCGCTGGCGCTAGTTGAAATTCCGCCCAGCAGCGTTGCAGCTGCTGTGCCCGCCCCAAGAGTTGATAGAAATTCTCTGCGACTTTTGGCCATGATCTCTCCCCGATTTTGGCTACAAAATATTAACGATGTTACTTTCGTACTGTCCTCACCGCGCAAGGTCAAGGTTGCGGGCGACTATCATGACCGACGTCATGGGCACCTTGGGGCCACATCATAGGCAAATAATTGACCAGATGTTAACCGGGCGGAAACCCTGATCGGGCTAGTCTTCCTGGTAAAATAAGAAAAAACCAGGGCCAGTTGTGTTTTCCAAGCTGTCAAAAAAATCAGATCGGGACGCCCCCGAGATGTCAGATACTGACCTCAAAGCGTCCGCCGCACGGGCGCTAAAAAACCCGCTACGCGATAAGAAAAAATGCGTCCGCGAAAACCCGGAAACTAAACCAGCGGTCGATGCTTTGAGTGCCATTGAAGCGACATTCTTTGTCATCGACGAGATCCGGGACAACCTGATTGAAGCCAGCGAATTAGTCTTATCGGCGATGACCGCCAAGGATGTTGCCTCGCGGTCGATTTTTGCCGAACGCTATGATGAGTTGCGCCAATCAATCACCAAGCTGGTTGAGCAGGCTGACCCTGAAGCGGCAAAATTATTGGGCCAACAAGCCAAAGGCGTAAACGTCTCCTTGGAAGGCAGCGCTCGTTACTCGCTCTCGCCGGTCGATTTGACGATCAGCGAAACCGGTCTCGATCTGCCGCCGCCAGCGCAAGGTCTGTCCACTAATACCGAAATTGCCCTCATCTTAGAGAAACTCGACGAGGCTCTGGCTAAACTTGGCCGGATTTCTAATTTCTACATGCGCGATGCAAAATTCCTGATGGCGAGAATTGACGCGGCTTGACCTCTTGCGTCACCGAACACACTCATCTGATCAACGCCGCGCTCAGCCTTTTTGATAGGATAGAATTGGTTCAAAGCCACCCATCACCATACGCTTGCCGTCAAACGGCATCGCGTTCATTCCTGTCATACGGGGGTCTGTCCACATATCTTTATGCGCGACCGCGCACGCTTCCCGATCGGGCCACACAACCCAAGAAAACACGATCTTCTCGCCTGGCAGGGCTTTCACGGCGCGGCGAAAATCGGTCTGTTCACCGTCAGGCACCTCAACTTCCCAATTTTCAAAAATTTCAATAGCGCCAAAATCCTGAGCAACCTCAGCAAATAACTTTGCCATTGCAAGATAGGTTGCTTTGTTTTCTTCAGGGACACTCAATACATATCCATTGACATACATAAATTTACGACCTCCCAAATTGCGTATCTGCGCTGACTAGCCGAGCTTGGCCAACCAGAATTTAATTTTCTCAATATTAGACGCTTATCATTCTTTTGGCGCCAATAGTTCCATCGTCAGCGCATGAATTTGACCGGCCAATTCATCGCGCAATGCGGCATTGACCAATCGTTGGCGGGCGATACGGGATTTGCCCGCAAACATTTCGGCGACAATTCTGACCTTGAAATGGCTCATCCCACCCTCGCGCGCGCCGGCATGACCGATATGCTGATCAGATTGGTCAATGACTTCAAGCTCTAGAGGTGCCAAAGCTGCGGTTAATTTATCCTGGATAAGATCCACAACGCTCATCGCCAGCCCCTCAT
>JAZGEB010000332.1:0-2728 GCA_036478515.1 Parvularculaceae bacterium
AACAGCTGGACGCCGGGCCAAACCGCGCATCGCACCAGTGGTCGATAACCCGATTAAAAACAGGGCAAGGATGCAGATCAAGCTACCAAAAATCAGGCCCGTCATTAGGTCTCGCTTGTCGATCGAAGTAGTTGCAATTTATTAGAATCGCAAAAGTGAACTGATCCGAGCATCGCTGCAAATTAAATATTGCTCTGGGGGTGAGCAAATCAGGTGTTTTCAAGAAAATTTATCCCCACAGTTTGACCCGGGGGTATTATCCCCCTTTCCGGGCATCATTTTTAAAAAGGGGTATCCCTATGCCTGAATTGCCAAAAACACATGTTTCTCGCGGTCCCGCCACCGCGCCAAGCCCGAGCAAGCGCAAAAAACCAACCCGGCGCGAGCGCATTGGCCGGGCCATTGCCCGCACCGCGCCGCAGCTGGCCGAAGCTCTTGGCGGACCCCTTGCGGGCGCGGCCATCGGGGCCATTGCCGACGCGATTATCGGCGATAGCACTGCCGATGAAAGCCTCGTTGAACAAGCGATATTGGCCGCGCATCCTGAGACATTGCTGAAATTGCGCCAAGCTGATTATGACTTCCATAAAGCCATTCTTGCCAGCCAAACCACGGCTGAGCGTATTGCCATGGAAGACCGCGCGAGTGCTCGAGCCCGAGAAACCGCGTTGAAAGATAAGGCCCCGACAATGATCGGGACGGCGGTTATTTTGGGCTTTTTCACCGTTTTGGGGGTGATGATTTTTGTCGATTTACCAGCTGGGGCGCAAAATGAATTCGCGATCTTACTTGGCGCCTTGGCGACGATGACAGCCGCGGTGGTGAATTATTTCTTCGGCTCTTCGGCTGGGTCGAAAGAAAAAACCCAACTTTTGGCGAAGCAGCAGCGCAGCGAAAAGTAAGCAGTGAAAATAATACTTCCCTGATCATGCTCGGCGTTTTATGCAACCGGGCATGACCGCCGAGCAAATTTTATCAACAAGACCTTCCCCCTACCACAGTGATGTCCTGATCATTGGCGGCGGGATTATTGGTCTTTGTACGGCTTTAGCTTGCGCCAAGGATGGCTTATCGGTTCGGCTGGTCGAGCGGGCTCAACCGGGGGATGGCGCAACCCATGCAGCGGTGGGCATGTTGGCGCCCAGTTTTGAAGCGGCGACGCATATTGACCACGCAATGGGACACTTGACCCGTGATGCGTTTGGCCTTTGGCGGGAGTTTGTCTTAGCGCTTGAAGCTGCCAGTGGTGTTTGTCTCGCGGCGCAGTTTCGCGGCATTGTTGAAATTGCCCGCTCAAACGAAGAGCTGGTTCAGCTGGACCAGCGCGTGAAGCTGTTGAAGGCTAACGACCAGCGGCCGTTATTGCTCAGCCCAAAAGAACTAACAGCTCTTGAGCCGATGGTTGGAGCGGTTGGCTTTGGCGCGTTGTTAGCACCCGAAGAAGGGCATGTGGATCCCACCCAATTAGTCAAAGCTTTACGGATCGAATTGGCGGCCAGAAATGTCGATATCAAAACCTGTACCGATATTGAAACTGTTATTTCGCAAAGCGATAATCTAATTGGTGTAACGACAAGGGGTGACCATTCCTTCACGGCGGAGCATGTGGTCATTGCTGCTGGTGTCTTGGCGCCAAATTTATGGCTCGAAGGGGCGGGGTCGCCGCTGATACCGGTGAAAGGGCAATTGGTCAGTATTCAGATGAAAACGCAAAATTTGCGCCGCATTATCCGAGCTGGGTCAATATATATCTGCCCAAAAGGGGGCAATCGTATAATCATTGGGGCGAGTGAAGAGCCAGAGGTGGACACTCTTGATGTACAATCGGCAACAATTTCGGCTCTTTTAGACAAAGCAGAAGCGCTTGTGCCGGGACTGCAACAGGGCGATGTTGTGACCAGTTGGGCCGGGTTACGCCCCGCGACACCGGACCGACTGCCGATTATTGGTCGGAGTGAGAAGGTCGCAAATGTTTATTATGCAACCGGTCATTATCGTCATGGTATTTTGTTGGGCCCCCTGACGGGAGATCTAATAGCTCGGATGATCAGGGGACAGACAGTTCCGGATTATGTTCAACAATTCACCAGCGATCGGTTTATCGACTAGCAGCGCTCTATTGGTCAAACATCTCAGCATCAGCTATGGCCTGCTTCTCAGCTTTGCGTATGGTCATGCCTCTGGTCCAACTGCGAGGCCAAAAATGGGTTACTTTTGGCAGGTGGTAGCGTCGCTGTAGGAAGTTTTTTGAGCGCCGAGGCTGGTCAGCGCGATCATTTGGACGGGCAAGGCGAGCCGCGAGGGCTGCTTCTGCTTCATGCACGGGTAAATCCAGCTCAGCGCCCGACAATGTGACTTGTTCAGGGTCAAGAATATCTGTTGTCCCCAGAACATCATCAAGAATTTCATCTTCGGTGAGCAAGTCGGCGCTGGTTAGAGGCTCAGCATCGATTATTTCTTCGGTCTCGTCATTGCTCATTGTCTCATCGTGAGATAGCTCGGTTGTATCCTCGACCTCAAGCGCATCAGCAATTTCTGGTTCCGGCTCAGTTTGGACAGACGGCTCAGGGTCAATCTCCTCTGACGCGCCCTCGGTCAGATCAATATCGTCCTGTGCAACTGGGATCGTTTCAGGGGTGACTTCAACTTCAAAGGCGGCGGGCTCGGCTTCCACCTCAAGCTCTATTTGTGGCTCTGTTGGTGGTTCGAATATTTCATCCGTAACCGG
>JAZGEB010000333.1:0-3431 GCA_036478515.1 Parvularculaceae bacterium
CTTTGCCCGTCGCATCTTGATGCACAGCGATCAAACATGGCAGACCATTGCCTTGCTCATATTGCCCGCGCAGCGTATGGCCGGGGCCTTTGGGCGCGATCATGATAATATCAATATCGTCGCGCGGCTCGATCAGCTTGAAATGAATATTCAGCCCATGCGCAAAGGCAATGGTTTTGCCAGCCTTTAGATTTGGCGCGATGTGGGCCTGATAGATTTCTTTTTGCAATTCATCCGGCGCAAGGATCATAATCAGATCCGCCCATTTCGTGGCGTCAGCGACCGACATCACTTTGATGCCATCAGCTTTGCATTTCGCGGCTGTCTTTGAACCTTCTTTCAAGGCAACAACAATATCTTTGCAGCCGCTATCATGGAGGTTGAGCACATGGCCCCGACCTTGCGAGCCATAGCCGATGACTGCGACTTTCTTCTCGGTAATCAGCGTCGCATCGCAATCTCTATCGTAATAGATTTTCATTTTTGTCATCCTGTTAGTCCCCCACCCTTCTCGTGTCCCCAATACCTTCATCCGGGCCGCGGCGTATACTGAGCACTCCAGTGCGCGATGTATCAACCAGCCCGAGTGGCCGCATCAAATCTTTGAACGCATTGATTTTTTCTTGCGTCCCCGTGAGCTCAAAAATAAACGATGTGGCCGAGACGTCAATCGCCCGGGCGCGAAAAATATCGGCCAACCGCATCGCTTCAAGCCGCTTATCGCCTTTGGCCACGACTTTGAACAGCGCCAGTTCGCGCTCAATCGCCAGCGGGTTGCCAGTGACAAACGCGACCCGGCGTACCGGCACCAGTCGTTGCAATTGCAATTCGATCTGCTCCAGCGTTGACGGCGTGCCGCTGGTCACAATGGTGATCCGCGAGCGATGTTTCGCCTCGTCAATTTCGGCCACCGTCAGGCACTCAATGTTATAGCCGCGCGACGCAAACAACCCAACAACCCGCGCCAATACGCCGGGCTCATTGTCGACAATGCACGCGATGGTTCGGGTTTCAACAGCTTCATGCTTGTCAAAATCTGCATAGACGGATGTATTAGACATGACGGGTTCCTTGACAAGTTTGTTGACAAAAACAGATAAATGTTCTATATATGTTCGCCACGGAGATTTTAATGACTGACGCTGAAACTTTGATCATTCCCATGCTACAGGGCATCCAGAATAGTTTGGATGACATGAAACATGACATCCGGGTGATCAAGGATGATTTGCACGAAGTTAAGGTTCGTTTGACAAACGTCGAAGAGAACCTGCTTGGTATTAATCGACGCATGGATACATTCGACTTGCGTATGGACCGGCTGGAAACCCGGTTAGGTTTAGTCGAAGCATAGGCACCGATTAGTCTATTCGGAATTTGTCTCATACCAACCTCTTTCCAGCATCTGAAACTTCCCTGCCCGTCACTTTGGCCCCGCCAAGGATCATCTCATTATGGGCCGCACCTGACGGGATCATCGGGAAGCAGTTTTCTTCCTTGGTCACCCGGCAATCAAATAACACCGGCCCGTCATAATCGATCATTTGTTTGATTTTCTTATCCAGCTCTTTTGGCGTTGTCGCACGCAAGCCCAAACAACCAAACGCTTCGGCCATTTTGACAAAATCTGGCAGCGCTTCGGAATAGGAATGAGAATAGCGCCCGCCATGCAAGAGTTCTTGCCACTGACGGACCATGCCCATGAATTGATTATTCAGGATAAAGATTTTTATCGGTAAGTTGTGCTGCACAGCTGCCGACATTTCCTGCATCGTCATTTGTACCGACGCCTCGCCAGCAATATCAATCACCAGAGATTTTGGGTGAGCCGCCTGTATCCCAAAGGCAGCTGGCAGGCCATAGCCCATGGTGCCCAATCCCCCCGAAGTCATCCACCGGTTTGGTTCGTCAAAATGAAAATATTGGGCCGCCCACATCTGATGTTGACCTACCTCGGTCGAAATATAGGTGTCGTGTTTTTTAGTCAGCTCGTACAAACGCTCGATTGCATATTGCGGTTTGATCTCGGTTTTAGAATTTTCATAAGCAAAGCATTTTTTTGCCCGCCACACTTTGATGTCTTTCCACCAAGGTTTCAAATCCGGCGTCTTCTTCTTGGCCGACATTTTATTGTAAGCTTTGAGCAAATCCTCCAGCACATGACCACAATCGCCGATTAATGGCAGGTCAATTTTAACATTTTTATTGATCGAGGACGGATCAATATCGATATGGATTTTGCGGCTGTCCGGCGAAAACGCATCAAGCCGCCCGGTGACCCGATCATCAAAACGCGCGCCAACGCAAACCATCACATCGCAATCATGCATTGCATTATTGGCCTCGAACGACCCATGCATTCCGAGCATGCCGAGCCATTGGTCATTGCTAGCCGGAAATGCGCCAAGCCCCATCAAGGTCGACGTCACTGGAAACCCGGTCTTTTTGGCCAGCGCACGCAACGCTTTAGTTGCTGCCGGGCCAGAATTGATCACGCCGCCGCCGGTATAAAATATTGGCCGCTGCGCCCCCGCCATCATTTTTGCCGCAGCGTCAATTGCCTCCGCTGGCGCATCTACCCGAGGATGATAAGTCCGGTGCTCATCCTTAGCGCTGGGTTTGTGATATTTCGCCTCAGCAAATTGCACATCCTTGGGAATATCAATCACCACCGGCCCGGGCCGACCATGGGTCGCAACATAAAACGCTTCATGGATCGTGTGCGCCAATCGATCTGGATCATCGACCAGATAGCCATGTTTCGAACAAGCTCTGGTGATGCCAACTGTGTCACATTCTTGAAACGCGTCCGTACCAATCAAGGCCCGCGGTACCTGGCCACAAATCACCACCAGCGGGATCGAATCAAGCATCGCATCAGCAATGCCGGTAACAGCATTGGTCGCGCCGGGGCCGGAGGTGACCAACACCACGCCGGGTTTACCAGTGGATCTGGCATAGCCCTCGGCTGCATGGGCCGCGCCTTGTTCATGGCGCATCAGGAAATGGCGGATTTTTTTTTGCTGGAAAATCGCATCATAAATCGGCAGAACAGCACCGCCGGGATAGCCAAATATCGCCTCGACCCCTTGATCGGCCAGCGCCTTCAACACCACTTCAGCGCCGGTCAGGGCTTTTATTGTCGCTTTTCTGGCTGCTTTTTTAGGTGCTTTTCGCGAAACTGTCGCGCTGCTCGCATCTGCCATCTCGTCTCTCCCGGGTCGTCTTTGTTCATGGGCTATAGGGATATTAAAAAAGGGCCTCGAAGGACCCTTTGAACACGCCAGCTTTGGGGTCTGTTTAGAACAGTCCGCCGCCAGCGCTCACCACCACTAGAATATAATCTGTCACGTTTAAAACTCCTCTTGGTGATAAGTGCTAATTTTGACCCACAATAAAGTCAATACGAAACTGCCTTATGGACCGAGTTT
>JAZGEB010000334.1:0-2557 GCA_036478515.1 Parvularculaceae bacterium
AATCAAGCCTGCTGCCAGAAGGCCGTCAAGCACAGCTTGAGATACCAGCAGGCTCGGTGATCAATATCCGGCTGCACGGCGCTAAAGGCAAAGCCCTAGGCCAGCTTGAAACTGTCGATGGGATCAACAAAATCGACTTCAACAAACAAGCTGCCACATTACTGGCCGAAGTCACGATTGGCGAAAACGCCGCTTTGTCGATCGGCAAGGGAACGACCCGCCCTGTATGGCCAATTGCGATCATCCCGGACCGAGCCCCAACGATTGAATTCACAGATGTCCCCGAAGCAACCACCAGCGGCACCATCCGTCTGCCCTTGGCTGTCGGTGATGATTACGGCGTTGCTGATGCTGTGGCGATATTCACGCTTGACCCGGAGCAAGACCGACCCCTTGATGCGCCGTTATTGGAAGACACCCAACTGGCCAAAATTGAACAGGTGCCATTGGCCTCCTTGCGCGGCAACCCAGGGCCTCGGGTCGTCGAGTTGAACTTGGAAGAACATCCCTGGGCAGGATTAGAAATCAGGCTACGGATCAAAATAACCGATGGCGCTGGCCAGAGCGCGGAAACTTTTTCAGAACCGATCACCCTGCCCGAGCGACAATTTTATAATCCAGTGGCTCGGGCGATTATCGATGAACGGCGAAACCTGGCGGTAGCGCCCAAATCTTGGCCGCGTACCAGCCGTGCTCTATTTGCCTTGAGCGACCGCTCAATCGCCCCAGAGCAGTATTACGACAGCGCTGCAGATTATCTGTTGGTCCGCACAGCCTTTTACAAAGTCGCCAATGGGCGCGGAGAAAATATAGACCGGACCATCGCAGAATTTTGGCCGCTCGCCTTGCAATTGGAAGATCAGGCGTTGGAACTGGCCCGCCGGGCCTTAGCTGCTGCGCAAAATGCCTTGCGTGAAGCGCTCGAACGCGGTGCGCCCGAGCAAGAAATCTTAGCGCTAATTGAAGAGCTGCGCGCAGCGATGCGAAATTATATTGCGGCGCTGGCGGAAAGTGGCCAAGCTGAACTGGCAGATGGTCAGCAATCGGAAGAATTAGCAACCACAGACCTGGATGATCTACTCAATGACATTGCCAAATTATCCGAAGCTGGGGCCAATAATGCGGCGCGCCAACTGCTCGCCGAATTAGAGCAGATGTTAAACAACCTCAAAATCTCCCAAGGCGGCAGCGGTCAAAGTAGCGGTCAAGGCATGGGCCAATCATCCGGTAAAGGCCAAGGCAGCGGCCAAGGCGATCAATCCCAAGGTCGCAAAGCACTGGATGCGGCGGGCCAGTTAATCGGTCGCCAGCGCGACTTAGCCGATGAAACTTTCAGCGCGACCAAAGGCGAAGGCAAAGATGGCGGCAGCCCACGGGGCAGTGGCGCCTTAAAAACAGATCAAGATGGCATTGGCGGTGATGTCAAAAAATTAAGCGATGCCTTGAAAGGCATTAAGCTTGAAGATGAAGATACCAAAGACGCGATTGATCGCGCGGGGAGTGCGTATGATGAAGCGCTGGAGCGGATGAACGAAGCATCGCGCGCGATCGGGGCAAATCGTCTTGGTGCTGCAACGAGAGCACAAGACGAAGCCATAGCGGCATTGCGCGACGGCGCCGGCGCGATTGCAGAAGCGCGCCAAGCAGCCAGCAAGGCCCAAGGCAAAAAAGGGCAAGGTGGCAAGGATGGTCAAGCCGGACTTACTGGAGGGAAATCCGGTATTCGCAACGGTGCGACTAACAATCTTGACCCGCTCGGTCGCCCCTTTGGCGGTTCACCCGTGCCCGGTCAAGAAGTGGGCATCCCGGATTATTCGGACCCGGACAAAGCCCGCGAACTGATCGAAGAACTTCGCCGCCGCATTGCTGAACCCGGACGCTCGAAAGAAGAAATCGAATATCTCGAACGGCTGCTTGAACGGTTCTAAAGCCCGCGGGTCACCTAATTAGAGGGCTGAACTTCCCGACCAAGACTAAAAAGGATTCAGCGTGTAGTCCCGTTGTTGCAACAAGGCGTGGGCGGTCATGGCGGATAGCGCCATTTTGACACCGGGCAACAGGTCGCCCTTATTGACATCATGATAAGCAGCGCTCTGTCCACAGAGGATTATCTCGACGCCATTGTCAATCAAGGCTTTGACTAGCCCTGCATTAGCGTTGTCAATATCGAGTGTTGCCGCATAGGTTTTGGCATTGAGGAAATCCTTGACCGCGCTGCCATGAACCACAATGGCGACATGGAGGTCTTTAGGGTCAACGCCATTTTCGACATGCATGTTCAAAAACCGGGCAATGCTACCGATATGGCGGCTGACCTCGCCTGGCTCTGCTTGTTTGGCCAAGTCAAAACTGACCTTGAAAACCGTGCCCTCTGGGATGGGCATATCGCTGTCGATGGCAGCAATTTTGCCAAAATCTGGGATCAGCGGCCCGGCATGAAAGGCGTCTGCACCAGCTTGTGCGGCGGTAAATATATTTAGGCCGATAACAAGGCTACAGATGAGGCTAATGGCGAGACTTAGAGGGGTTTTCATTTTGGGAAGTCCTTTGTCGATGG
>JAZGEB010000335.1:0-2111 GCA_036478515.1 Parvularculaceae bacterium
TCGAGAAGACTTCGAGAATCTCCGCATTGCCGAGGAACTTCTCGCGAAGCTCCGGCGTCAACATGCCAGACAATGCGGCCTTTAGATCATCGAGCAAATCATAGATCACCGAATAATAACGAATTTCGACTTTTTGCTTTTCGGATTCTTCACGCGCCTGTTTATTGGCCCGGACATTAAACCCAAGCACTGGTGCGCCAGATGCTTCGGCCAAAACCACATCGCTCTCAGTGATCGCGCCAACGCCAGTATGCAACACGCGCACCCGAACTTCTTCGGTCGACATTTTCTCCAGTGAGCTGACTATCGCTTCAACCGAGCCTTGGACATCGCCCTTCAGCACGATCGGTAATTCCTTGATTTCGGCATCTTGCAATTGCGCCATCATTAGTTCCAATGATGTGCCAGAAGATTTTGCCACCTCTTTTTCGCGATTGGTCCGCTCACGATATTCAGCGACCTCACGAGCTCGGGCTTCTGATGTCACCACCACAAACTGATCGCCTGGTTGCGGCACGCCATTAAGGCCGAGCATTTCAACCGGCATCGACGGCAAGCCTTCTTTAATCTGCATGCCTTTGTCGTCAACCAAAGCGCGAACCTTGCCCCACCGTGCACCGCAAACAACAATATCGCCGCGCTTGATGGTCCCGCGCTGAACCAAGAATGTCGCTACAGGGCCACGGCCCTTGTCGAGTTTGGATTCGACCACAGCGCCTTGTGCCGCGCGATCTGGATTAGCAGTTAATTCCAGCAACTCAGCTTGCAGCGTGATCGCTTCCATCAATTTATCGAGGCCGATTTTTTCGGTTGCAGAAACTTCAACATCCTGAATCTCGCCGCCCATGCTTTCAACTTGCAATTCATATTGCAGCAAATCAGTCCGCACACGGTTGGCATCAGCGCCCTGCTTGTCAATTTTGTTGATCGCGATAATGATCGGAACGCCAGAGGCTTTTGCGTGGCTGATCGCTTCTTCTGTTTGCGGCTTTACACTATCATCCGCAGCAACAACGATAATCACAATATCAGTGACCTCTGCCCCGCGCGAACGCATTTGCGTGAATGCAGCATGTCCTGGCGTGTCAAGAAATGTAATCGTCGGCTCGCCTTTGCGGGCAACTTGATACGCGCCAATATGTTGGGTAATGCCACCCGCTTCGCCAGCGACAACATCGGTTTGACGCAACGCGTCGAGCAGCGAGGTTTTACCATGGTCCACATGACCCATAATGGTCACCACAGGCGGCCGTGGTTTCAAGGTCGCTGGATCATCGTTGTCGCCGCCAAGACCTTCGAGAACATCTGAGTCAGCCACCCGTTTTACAATGTGGCCCAAATCTTCAACGATCAATTCTGCCGTGTCCGCATCAAGGATCTCATTGGCGGTAACCATCTGGCCTTGCTTCATCAATTCTTTGACCAAATCGACAGCCCGCATCGCCATACGACCCGCAAGGTCTTGCACAGTAATGGTTTCCGGAATGGTCACTTCGCGGGCGACACTTTTGCTCCCGCCGCGACTCGCCCGGGCGCGCTTCTCGCGTTCGCGTGCGCGTTTAACCGAAGCCAGCGAGCGTTGGCGCTCATCATCATCAAGCGCATTGGCGATAGTCAGTTTGCCGGTTCGGCGGCGCGGGGCGTCTTTCGTGTTTGTTTGGCCTTGCTTGACATCCTCAAATGATTTTTTGGTTTTCAGTCGGCCGCCAAGTTTGGCCAGAGGATTATCTTCGCCGGCAAATTCTTCTTGGATTTTCGCATCGCGCTTGGCAGCCTCTTTGGCGGCGCGCTCAACTGATTTTTCAAGCTGCTTGGTACTGGCTTGTTCCGCCTCAGCGCGGGCTTCTGCCGCCGTTTTCTTTTTCGCTTCTGCTTCGGCGGTGCGGTTGCGCTCAGCTTCGGCTTCCACGCCTCTAGCCGCTTCAAGGTTAGCTTTTTCAGCCGCATCGCGTTTAGCCCGAGCCTCTGCTTCCACCGCAGCTTGCTGACGCCGGACTGCTTGTTGCTCTTGGGCAGTTTTCAAGGCGGCGGCGCGTGATTTGCGCTCATCCGCTGACAAAGTATGCAACACCGCCCCTTGCGACTTCTTCTCAGTCACCGGGGCTGGTTTC
>JAZGEB010000336.1:0-3482 GCA_036478515.1 Parvularculaceae bacterium
GCAAGATGGTCGAGGCGCAAGCTGAGATATCGAGAAGCCAACCTCTTGTCTTGGTAAATCGACAAATGCCGGTTGACGAGCAAGATGAGCGGCGTAAGACGTTTTCAACCTAAAAATTTCAGCATTAAAGAGGCCTTGCCCCATGTCCGTTTTGGTCGACAAAAATACCAAGGTAATTTGCCAGGGAATGACCGGCGATACCGGTACCTTCCATACCGAGCAAGCGATTGCTTATGGCACCAAAATGGTTGGCGGCGTCACCCCCGGCAAGGGCGGGATGACTTGGCAGGGCGGCGAGGCGTGTAATGGCGCGACCTTGCCGGTGTGGGATACGGTGATTGAGGCCAGAGAAGCGACCGGGGCGAATGCGTCGGTGATCTATGTGCCACCGCCTTTTGCCGCTGACTCAATTCTCGAAGCGATCGATGCGCAAATCCCGCTGGTTGTGTGTATTACCGAGGGCATTCCGGTGCTCGATATGGTCAAAGTCAAACGGGCGCTTGATGGCTCAAAAACCCGCCTTGTCGGGCCGAATTGCCCAGGCGTAATCACCCCGGATGAGTGTAAAATTGGGATTATGCCAGGTCATATCCACCGCCGCGGTAATGTCGGGATCGTCTCGCGATCCGGCACTTTGACTTATGAGGCGGTCCACCAAACCACGCAGGTCGGGCTTGGCCAATCAACATGCATTGGCATTGGCGGTGATCCGGTCAAGGGGACTGATTTTATTGAGTGCCTCGAGATGTTCCTTGCCGACGATGAAACTGAATCGATCATTATGATCGGTGAAATTGGCGGCGCCGCCGAAGCGGATGCTGCGCGGTTCCTTTCTGAGAATAAAGTCAAGAAGCCAACAGTTGGCTTTATCGCCGGTGTTACAGCTCCGCCGGGCCGTCGCATGGGCCATGCGGGGGCGATTGTCTCTGGCGGCGACGACACGGCCGAAGCGAAAATAGAAGCGATGAAATCAGCTGGCATTTCGGTCTCGCCAACGCCAGCAGCGCTTGGCGAAACGCTCGTCGCGTTACTCAAAGGCTAAGGCGTGAGGCGTTCACGGGAGCCGCGCTGATAATTTAGTAAAATTGTTGCAATTTAGGATTGTTTTCACGTCCTTAGGGCACCATACAAGCATTACCGAAATCGGGCCAACCCATATTGGGGCGGTCCGGCAGTAAGACGAATGGTACGATAAAATGGCCCAAGCTGGCTTTTCTGGGGACCAAGCCCCTTCTTGCATAAGCGCTGATCGCGCGCCTTGCCAATGCCCTCCCAACTTGCGACGCTTTGTTTTGGGAGTAAGTCGATGAGCTCGACACCAAGTGATGATCTGTGGCCATGGGACGATGTGGACGATATGGATGACGGCAATTTTGCTGCACTGCAACCAAAGCTGGCAAACAAAATAATTGCAAATGGTCATGCTGAATTAGGCGATATCAAATCGGCGACCCAAGATAGTGTTCGCGCCTTGATGTTAATCCGGGCCTACCGCATCCGCGGGCACTTAATCGCTGATCTTGATCCTTTGGCTTTGAAAAAAGAAACCCTCCACCCGGAGCTCGATCCGGTAACCTATCGGTTCACAGATGCGGATATGAACCGGCCGATTTTCATCGACAATGTGCTTGGTATGGAAACCGCGACTTTGACTGAAATTATAGATGTCTTACAAAAAACATATTGTGGCACTTTCGCGGTCGAATTTATGCACATAACGGACCCGGAACAAAAATCTTGGATTCAAGAGCGCATTGAAGGACCGGATAAAGATATTGAGTTTACACCAGAGGGTAGGATAGCTATCCTCCGTAAGCTGATTGAAGCGGGTGGATTTGAAAACTTTTTGCAAGTCAAATATACCGGCACTAAACGCTTCGGCATAGATGGTGCTGAAAGTATCGTTCCGGCGCTTGAGCAAATCATCAAGCGTGGCGGTGCGCTTGGCGTTAAAGAAATTTCCATCGGCATGCCCCATAGGGGTAGGTTGAATGTGCTGGGGTCAGTGATGGCCAAGCCATATCATCATATTTTCCATGAATTCCAAGGCGGGTCGGTGACGCCGGAAAGTGTTGGCGGGTCTGGCGATGTTAAATATCATCTCGGGGTTTCGTCTGATCGTGAGTTTGATGGCAACAAAGTTCACCTGACCCTAGCGGCCAACCCGTCGCATCTCGAAGCTGTTGATCCGGTGGTCCTGGGCAAGTCGCGGGCCAAGCAAGACATGATTGATCTTGATGCGGTTGTTGCCGGTGACCGTCGGCATGTATTGCCGCTGTTGCTCCATGGCGATGCGGCTTTTGCCGGGCAGGGGATTGTCGCGGAATGTTTTGGCTTTATGGGTCTGCCGGGCTATCGCACGGGCGGCACCATTCATTTCATTGTCAATAATCAGATCGGCTTTACCACAAGCCCGCAATATGCTCGCTCTTCGCCCTATCCATCTGATGTTGCTAAAATGATTGAAGCGCCAATTTTTCACGTCAATGGCGATGATCCCGAAGCGGTGGTTCACGCGGCAAAAGTCGCAGCCGAGTTTCGCATGGCCTTCCAGACCGAAGCCGTAATCGACATGTTTTGCTATCGCCGCTTTGGTCACAATGAAGGCGACGAACCAAGCTTCACCCAGCCTTTAATGTATAAGAGGATTGCGGGTCTACCGCCGGTGGCCGACCTTTATGGCGAGCGCTTAATCGAAGAGGGGGTGATTGATCGCGCTTTTCTGGACGCCGAAAAGGAAAATTTCCGCACCTTTATGGATGAGCAATTTGCCGCTGGCGAAGCCTTCGAAGCCAAGAAAGCGGATTGGCTCGATGGCAAATGGTCCGGGTTTAAACCGCCTTCCGATGAAGAACGCCGGGGCAAAACGTCTGTCGAGATGGAGAAGTTGAAAACTGTTGGGCACAAACTGACCCAATATCCAGAGACCTTCAATATTCATAAAACCTTGAAGCGGATTTTAAAAGCAAAAGCGGCGATGATCGATACCGGCGAGGGGATTGATTGGGCGACCGCTGAAGCTTTAGCTTTTGGCACCTTGCTCGATGCAGGTTATCGGGTGCGGCTGTCAGGGCAGGATTGTCGTCGCGGCACCTTCTCGCAGCGTCATGCGCAATTTGTCGATCAGGAAACTGAGGAACGCTATACCCCGCTGTTAAATTTACGGGACGGGCAGGGTGAGTTTGAAGTGATTGATTCAAACCTGTCCGAATTTGCGGTGATGGGGTTTGAATATGGCTATTCAACCTCAGACCCAAATTCTCTGGTGATGTGGGAAGGCCAATTTGGTGATTTTGCCAATGGCGCGCAGGTGACTTTTGATCAGTTCATCTCCACCGGCGAGCGCAAATGGCTTCGCATGTCTGGCCTCGTCCTGCTCTTACCCCATGGCTATGAAGGCCAAGGACCGGAACATTCCTCAGCGCGGTTAGAGCGCTATCTCCAGGCTTGTGCCGAAGATAATATCCAGGTTGCCAATTGTA
>JAZGEB010000337.1:0-4554 GCA_036478515.1 Parvularculaceae bacterium
CGATCAAGTTGTTTTTTGGATTGCTCTAACAGGCTATCGGTCCATTCCAGTGGCTGGCGATATTGCGCGCTCAGCAGGGCCCAGCGCAAGACTTCGCCTTGGTGGATTTTTAACAGATCATTGGGCAGAGAAATATTGCCGAGGGATTTCGACATTTTATCCTCACCCATATTCAAAAACCCATTATGCAGCCAATAGCGCGCCAGTGGCACATCGCCGGTATCATGGGCGCAGCAACTTTGAGCAATTTCGTTTTCATGGTGGGGAAAGCGCAAATCTTGACCGCCGCCGTGAATATCAATCGTCCGGCCAAGGACAGCTTCAATCATCGCGGAACATTCAAGATGCCAACCGGGACGGCCCTTGCCGGTAAAGCCCCAATCAGCAGCGGCGTCCCAGCCCGGCTCATTCCCTTTGCTGGGTTTCCACAAGACAAAATCAGCGGCGTCTTTTTTATAAGGCGCAACTTCAACCCGAGCGCCCTCGATCATGCCCTCGCGGTCAATTTTTGAAAGCTTGCCGTAGTCCTGATAGCTCTGGACACTGAACAAGACGTGCCCGTCTCCTATATAGGCATGTTCTTTGGCCAATAGCTTTGAGATCAGCTGTTGCATGTCATCAATATGGTGGGTGGCGAAGGGGGTGAAGGTTGGCGGCAAATTGCCAAGACCCGCCAGATCATCATTGTAAATTTGCGCGTATTTGGTCGTAATCGCTTCCAGGCTTGCCCCGGTCTCGGCCATTGCCTTGATGATCTTGTCATCAATATCGGTGAAATTGCGCGCGAACAGCACCGCCTTTGGCCCGTATAATTGCCGCAGCAGCCGGAACAATAAATCAAATGCCACCGCCGAGCGACCATTGCCGATATGAGCATAAGAATAGACCGTCGGCCCGCATAGATAGAGCGTCACCCGGGTGGGATCAGAAGGGACAAAGGGCTCAAGCTTGCCGGAATAGGTATTGTGTAGGTGCAATGTCATCTAGGCGGTGTAGCCCGGCCCGAAGAGGGGCGCAATTGCTCGAAATTCGGCGCAGCGATGAAAATATTTATTGATATAAAACAGCCGGTTACAGTATGATTGCGCTGTCATCACGGGCATTTTAGTAGATTTTCCGCTGCCGCGGTCTTATATTTGGTCTTGCGGAGAGCGGAAACCTAACAAATCCTCACCCCCGCGAATGTGTAATCGCTTTTAACGATAGGACAGGCCCCATGGATGCCATTGCCTACGACGCGCCTTGCCGTGCCGATGAAACAGATGATGAATTTCTAGTCTGTGACCGCCCCTCCCGAGCCGAAGCTGAAGAAGCTGTTAGAACACTGCTCAAATGGGCCGGTGATGACCCGACCAGAGAAGGCTTGCTGGATACGCCCAAACGCGTTGCCAAAGCCTATGGCGAGTGGTTTGCTGGTTATGACCAAGACCCCGAAGCGCTACTCGCGCGCACATTTGAAGAAGTTGAGGGCTATGATGATATCGTGCTGCTGCGCGGGATCAGGCTGGAAAGCACCTGCGAGCACCATATGGCGCCAATTCTGGGCACCGTCCATGTTGCTTATATGCCGTCAACCAAAGTTGTTGGCCTGTCAAAATTGGCCCGGTTGGTGGATGCGTTTGCCAAGCGCTTACAGGTGCAAGAAAAATTAACCGCGCAAATCGCTGATACATTGCAAGAGGTGCTGGCCCCGCTCGGGGTAGCGGTAATGATCACGGCGGAGCATCAGTGCATGTCGACCAGAGGCGTGCACAAACACGGGGTTGATACCATCACCACCCGGTTTACCGGGGTGTTCAAGGATGATCCAGCGATGGAAGCGCGGTTCATGCGGCTGATCAAGGCGTAGTCCCAAGGCAATCCCTATGAGGCCCACTATGCATCAGCCAGCGAATGATCCAAATGACCTTGAGAGGTTTTTCGTCGAACGAGCCAATGCTGGTGACCTTGAAGGACTTATCGCGCTCTACGAAAAAACGGCGATTATTGACAGCGGTGGCGGCGAGATATTGAGGGGCATTGATCAAATTCGCCCCTACTTAATCAAGTTTTTGGCTAGTCACACCCAATTACTTCCGAGCCGACAAGCAAAAGCGCTGTGCCGTGACGACCTTGCTCTGACTTCATCGCAACTCGCCAATGGCGATATCACCGCAGAGATTGCTCGGCGCCAGGCAGATGGCAGCTGGCGATGGGTCGTTGACCAATTTGCCCTCGGCAACCGACGCTAGGTGAGCCTTGTGGTTGGCATATGCGTAAATCACAGCCGAGACAATTCTCTTCACCCTGTTTAGCTAATTTTTACCGATACCCGCTAGGTTGCCCTCAACTGATGAAAAAGGGGCAAGGCCAGCTATGGCGCATGATACCACAACTGCCGATGCAAATATGACGCAAGACGATCAACCACGCGATCTCCTGAATGGTGATTTGAAGCTTGAAGCTAAGTTTTTCTCCTCGCCTTTTGCACTGGCGGCGGCTGTCGTTCTGCTCGGGCAGCTGTTTTTCCTCTCAAATGCGGTTTTGATGGAACAGGTTGTCAATCTGCCAATGTTGTTTCCGCTCAGCGGCTTAGCGGCAATCTTCCTGACGATCGGGATCTGGCCTGAATGGAATTACCTCGAATTGACCGAAGAGGGGATCGAGCAACATGCTGGTCTCACCCGGGTGGTCAAACCCTGGCGCAAGGTTCAAAATGTGCGGGTTTTTCCCAATTGGGTTGAAATTCGCCATGTCGATGGCACCAAAGCCGGCCTGAAAAAAGTCCGCACCGCGCGGTTGTTTAACCGCTATGGCATTAATGCTGAAGAATTTGGCGATATGATTGATGCCCGCTGGCGTCGCGCTCGCGGGATTGAATTTTAACCACCTCTCCCACCATGACAACGCTAGCAAATTCGAACCCTGTGATCTAGTTCACAAGGGTCGGGTCAATGCCGGTCTATGACTATCCAATATCGGGGGAGGGTCTGGGCGATCGGCACGCAATGACTAACGTCCTTATTGCGTGGGCATAAAAGGCATTTGGCAGATCATTGTTAAAATGATCACCGAAGTGATCCCTCAGATACGAGACTTGGCGTAGTAAGGTCACGGGAGACCCCAACTTTCCTAACCTTGCTGCGCCTTTTCGCATTTCAACACTCATATTTGCGCTTGTCTTGCCCGGCCACATCATGGCCTAAGCGGTCCCATGCGCCCCGACCAACCGATAACCTATTCGGACGTGATCAAGCTGGCTTTGCCGGCCAGTATTGCCTCGATGGTGACGCCGATGCTCGGGCTCGCAGATGCGGCGGTGCTTGGCTATTCTTCGCGGCCGTTGGATGTCGGCGGGGTTGGCCTCGCGGCGGCGATTTTCTCCTTGGCTTATTGGACCTTTGGCTTCTTGCGGATGTCGACCGCGGGCTTGACCGCGCAAGCTGTCGGCGCGGGCGATGAGCAACGAGCGCGGCGGATATTGGCCCAGTCCAGTGGCTTTGGTGGCTTGATCGGTTTGGTCTTCGTTGCGCTGCAAGTCCCCTTTGGGGTCGTTGCGTTTTGGTTGATGACCAATGGCGCAACGGTTGAGGCGGAAACCATTTCGGGCGCGCAAGATTATTATGCGATGCGGATCTGGGGCGCGCCTTTTGTGTTCATCAATTATGCGTGCCTTGGCTGGCTAACGGCGCGCAACCGGACGGATTTATTGATGGGCGTGTTTGTGTTCATGGTCGGGTTGAATATTCTCCTTGATGCTTGGTTCGTGCTTGGATTTGATATGGGGCCAAAAGGCATTGGTCTTGGCACATTGATCGCAGAAATAACGGGATGTCTGCTGGCGATCGCCGCTGTCGTTCATGTCATGGCAAAAAATGGCGGTGTGAGCGCGTTTTGGCGAGATATTGATTATTTCAACCGCACAACTTTGAAGAAATTAGCTGGCGTCAATATCAATATTTTTATTCGAACATTTGTGTTGGTTGCCACCTTCGTGTATTTCATTCAGCGCAGTGCTGTTTATGGCGATTATATTCTGTCTGCCAACCAATTGCTGATCCAATTCTTTCTGGTCACTGGGCTAGCACTTGATGGCGCGGCAATCGCGGCAGAAACATTTGTCGGCCAGTCCTTGGGCTTGTCAGATGGGCGCCAACGCGTTGCCCGGTTTCGCGAAGCGGCATGGAAGCCATGCGTCGTTGGTTTTGGCGGTGCGGTGTTGATGGTCAGCCTCTATCTTCTGTTTGGAGATGCGTTGCTCGACCTCACGGCGCCGGATGAAACAATAAACCAAGTGGCGCGGGACTATTTTGGCTGGGTCATCATCAGCCCTCTGATCGTGGCACCCTCTTTCATGTTGGACGGTATTTTCATTGGTGCAACGCGCGTGATTGCGCTGCGCAATGGCATGATTGTCTCCGGATTGGTTTATCTAGGCGCAGTTTTTGTCCTGACACCGCTTTGGCAAAATCACGGGCTGTGGGCGGCGTTCGGGATATTCATGATTGCCCGCGCAGTGACGTTGGGTGTCGCATGGCCGGGTTTTGACAGGTTGATGAAAGACGGGTTGGATGG
>JAZGEB010000338.1:0-2572 GCA_036478515.1 Parvularculaceae bacterium
CGCCGCGCCGCAATGTCGCTTAACTCTGCGATACGGGGGCCATCGAGCAAATCAATTTTATTCCAGACTTCAATCACCGGACGTTCATCAGCATCATCAATGCCTAACTCAGCCAGCACATCAAAGACGTCTTTTTTCTGCGCCTCACTATCCTCATGAGCGATGTCGCGAACATGAAGGATCAGGTCAGCTTCATTGACCTCTTCAAGGGTCGCCCGGAAGGCAGCGACAAGTTGGGTCGGCAATTGCGAAATAAAACCCACTGTGTCGGACAGAATAATCCGCGTCGCGCTTGGCAGATCAACCGCTCGCATCGTCGGGTCTAGGGTGGCAAAGAGTTGATCGGCTTCATAAACGCTGGCTTCGGTCAGCCGATTAAACAGCGTCGATTTGCCCGCATTGGTATAGCCAACCAGCGCGACCACAGGATGGGGCGCTTTTTTGCGCTGCGCCCGTTGTAAGTTTCGGGTCCGGCGCACTTGGCCGATTTGTCCTTTGAGCCTTGTAATTTTTTCCGCCAAGACCCGGCGGTCACTTTCAATCTGGCGTTCACCCGGTCCGCCAAGGAACCCCGCGCCGCCACGTTGGCGTTCAAGGTGGGTCCAAGATTTAACCAGACGTGAGCGCTGAAAGGTCAGATGCGCCAGTTCGACCTGCAACCGCCCCTCTTTGGTCTGAGCCCGGGCACCGAAAATCTCCAAGATCAGTGCCGTGCGATCAAGCACTTTTACGTCCCAAGATTTTTCCAAATTGCGGTGCTGCACTGGTGACAAAGCCCGATCAATGATGATCAGGGCTGGTCGCGGTTCGCTGGTATCAAGCATCTCGCGTAAACGATCGACGGTCCCCTGCCCTAAGAGGGTCGCAGGCCGCCGCTTGGTCAGCTTCACGGTTTCGGTGTGAACAACGTTCAATTCGATCGCTTCAGCCAGACCAACCGCCTCGGCTAATCTAGCATCAGCATGCCGCAGATCCTTGGCATCTTCCGGCATAACCGGCTGAATCACAAAAGCATGATCCACAGGTTGTTCAGTTGAATGTGTTTTATCTGCCAAAAGCCACTCGTTTGGATATCCGCTCGATCATCTGGCGGATATCACCTAACTCTCTTCGTCGTCCTGTTCCTCGAACAGATTGATCGGTTGAGATGGCATTATCGTAGAGATGGCGTGTTTGTAAACCAGTTGTACCTGTCCGTCGCGCTTTAACAGCACACAAAAATTATCGAACCAGGTGACGTTGCCCTGCAGCTTGACCCCATTGACCAAAAAAATGGTCACTGGAATTTTCGCTTTACGAAGTTGATTCAGCAACGTGTCCTGAAGATTTTGCTTACGCTCGTTCATGAATTTAGACCCATTCGTTCATGAGTTGCACTGAATGATGAAATTGATACGCCACTAAGTTTTTGGAAACTGCCCCAAGCTGATCGTAATGACAAGGTTAGGTGCAGAAGTTTCTCAAAAAAAAGAATGTCTTACAGAATATCGACGTTTTTATGTCACGGCTTTGAGCGACAGGGCTTTTGCGCTTATATACGCCAGAAACTGCGATTGATCAGCGCCAGCAAAATCACCAACTCAAGTCGCCCGAGGATCATCCCAAAGGCAAGGCCTGCCCGAAGAAACGGCGCAAAGATATTATAATCCCTGACATTCTCCGAAGCGACACTCAATAAGGGCCCGGCATTGGTGACCACCGCCACCGCGGTCGTGACCCCGATGTCAAATGAATGGCCAGAAAATGTCACTAATACCAATAACAGACCAAGTAAGAAGGTGAAGGCGATGAAATGCATCCATATTGCCAAGACATTGGCCGCTCGCTGTCCCTTGACCACGCCATTGGGGTGGCCAAGTTTCCAGATCTCGGTCCCTGCCTGTCTGAAAGTCACAATCCAACGCAAAATCTTGATCCCACCGGCGGTGGAAACGGCCGCACCGCCAATCACCGCCGTCACTAACACCGGCACCAAGGCCGGAACAGCGCCAATCGTCATCCCATTAGTCGACAAGACGGACACCGCGTTGAACATCTGGACAATGAATTGAGTGCCCGAAAAACCCTCGACCGTGCCCCAGAATAAAATAGCCGCCAGTAAGGCAACGAGAAAAAACACTGGTGTTTCAGCGTCTTCCTTGGTTCGCAACCGCCCATGACGGCGATAAACCAGTCGCACGAGCACAACAAAATTAATCGCCCCGAGCACCATCGCCGCGAGCATCGGACCCATTGCGGCAATCGGATAAGTCGACATCGGGGATGGCAAGAACCCGCCTGAAGCGAGCAGAGATAACCCCAAAACAGTCGCATCAAGTCCGGGCACCCCCAGCAGCACAAATAACAAGATAATGATCGCGGTCAGTCCTGCATAAACCGGTGCAAATACGCGCAACGCGCCGCCAGTGGCCCGCAGATAACTATCGCGATCACCCCGCGAAAAAGGCGGAATGATGGTCTCAATACCAATGAAATCTGGACGAATAAACACGGCGGCTGCAAAAGCCAAACTGGCCAACCCCCCGAGAGATTGAAGCTCCGCCCGCCACAACATGCCCGCTGCACTGGCCCG
>JAZGEB010000339.1:0-2244 GCA_036478515.1 Parvularculaceae bacterium
GCGAATTTGCCTTCTGAGGTCAGTTGTGACAGGGGCAGATAACCGGTCTTTTTAATCACCGGATAATCACGCCGGATCTCAACTGCTTGATCTGCGCTCAAGCATCCCTCAGCGACAATATAGGTGAACGGCTCGGTTCTGGTACGGGCATCGCGTAAGGCGTTAAAATTGATCATGTCTGGCTCTGATTTATTTTCATCGTTGCAATATATGCAGCAGCGTCTTCCGTTTCGCTAGTGCGTTCTTGGGCCAGTGTCTCGCAAAATTCGACCCATGGCAATTTACTTTCAACGCCATATGCCTTCGTCACCGGGGCTGCTGCCGGATCGTCGAGACTGCCAATGGTGACATATTGGCGGGCGTTATCAAGATTGTAGGTGAAGCCAAGCGGGGTGCCGCATGCTTGGCAATAGGCTCTGGTTGCCAGATTGGAACTGGCATATTTCGCGGGCGCGCCTTTGGTCCAGGAAAAATGCTCTTTGGCTTGTCCCGCCAGCGCCGCAAACAAGCCGCCGGTCGCGCGTTGGCACATGCGGCAATGGCAGGCATGGACATTTTCCGGCGGCCCATCCATTTCATATCTTACGCGGCCACATTGACAGCCGCCGGTGGTTTTTTGAGTGGTCATTATTTGGCCTTTCGAAGTCCTCTCGAGTTGGTCTATCTTAAAATAGAGCAGGCTTTGGGAGATGAACAGGGATGAATTTTCCAGGCCTTGGTGTTGGGGTGTTGTCTTGGTGCGACAGGACGGGGCGCGGCGGGCCGAGCCTGCGCAACTCTTTGGCGACCTACAAACAAGCCGGATTATTTGAACTTGTGGGGGAGGCCTTGCTCTGGTGTCAGGAGATTAGCCCGCAAGATCGAGCCTTGGCTGATGGCATGGGCCTTGCCGTCAATGGCTCATCTGATAATCAGGGCATTCTTGGCGGGTTCAAAAATCTGGCCACAGCGATGACATCTGACATTCTGGTGTTGTTGGAAAATGATCTGCCGCTGATCGAGCCGCGCGAAGAACTGATCCGCCAATTTACCCTTGCGCAAGACGCCCTCCGCTCTGGCGAAGTGCAAGTGTTCCGCTTACGTCATGTTGCAGCACCGGGACAAAAATTTGATACGCTGCAAAAATATCAACTCTATCATGGCTTGGGGTTGATGCCACAATTGCGCCGAACCATGCGACCGGGCAAAGCCCAGCGGCTGGCTGGCACGGCGCTTTATGGGGAAGCGGACCCGGCGGCTAAATTCCCAGACCTGATCGCCCAAGCGGCAGATGGGTCATATCGGATTTCGTCTCGCTGTCTGCCCTGGACCAATCAATCGATCATGGTCCGGCGTGATTTTTTCCTCGAGACCATCATCGCTTATGCCGAGCGCCATCCATCGCGGCGACGGGTTAATGGCTTCCCCGACATCGAAAAAGAGTGGAACGCGCCCCAATGGCGCAATTCGGGCTGGACAATTGGCGCAGATAGAGGCCTGTTCACCCATGAGCGTGTTTAACCCCCGTTAAATAGTCGAGTATCCGATGAGCCAAAAAACAGTCATCTGCATGAAGTGGGGCACGCGCTATGGCGTCGAATATGTCAATCGGCTCTACGCTTCGGTGGCCCGCAATATCACCGGCCCTTTGCGCTTTGTCTGCTTTACCGATGACAGTTCTGGATTAAACCAAGGCATTGAGGTGCAGCCCCTGCCGGCGATCCGCTTGCCAGCGGCGGCGGAGTGGACGCCGTGGCGCAAATTAGCGGTGTGGCAATATCCGTTGGCTGATCTCGAAGGCGATGTCTTGTTTCTCGACCTTGATTTAGTGATTGTCGGGGCTTTGGATGATTTATTTGCCTTTGCCCCCGGTGAATATTGCGTCGTTGAAAACTGGACTCAAGTTGGCCGCGGCATTGGTAATACGTCTGCATTTCGGTTTCCCGCCGGGCGGTATCAGGCAATCTATGAAATCTTTGAGCGCGACCCCGCAGCCGTGTTGGCGGCGCATCGCATCGAGCAGCATTACATTTCAAAATATATTCCCAACCAACGTTTCTGGCCGTCCGAATGGTGCGTTAGTTTCAAGCATAATCTCGTGCCGAAATTCCCCTTCAATTGGATCCGGCAACCCGCCTTAACGCCAGAATCCCGGCTCGTGGCTTTTACCGGCAGGCCGGATATAGACGAGGCCAGAGAAGGTATCTGGCCCGCGCCATGGCATAAGCGTTACTACAAACACGCCCTGCCCGCGCCTTGGATCAC
>JAZGEB010000340.1:0-3342 GCA_036478515.1 Parvularculaceae bacterium
GGCATTTCATAATCGGCAAATTTTCGCGCCTTGGGCATGACCGTGCCCTCGATACTGCCAATCGTCGTGTTATATTGTTTTACAGTGCGCTCTAATTGGGTGCCCAGTTTGGAAAAATTGTCGCCCATTTTGCGCAAAGAAGTGTACAGATCCTGGGCCAGGCCAGCGACGCGGTGGGCATTTTGCGTGGCTTTTTCCTGACGCCAGCCATAAGCGATGGATTTTAAAATTGCGATCAAAGTGGTTGGCGTGGCGAGCAAAATGTTTTTCTCAAATGCATCTTGAAACAGACTTGGCTTGGCCTCCATGGCGGCAGCGAAAAAATTTTCACCCGGAATAAACATGACGACAAAATCAAGCGTGTCCGTGGCCCGCAACGCGGCGGCATAGTCTTTTGCTCCAAGGCTGCGGACATGTGCCCAAATTTGATCCGCATGCTTTGCAAATAACACAGAACGGTCGGTATCATCAGTGCTTTCAACGGCGTCCATATAGGCGCTGAGAGAGACTTTACTGTCCACTGCGATGGTTCTGGCACCGGGCAAGCGGACGACCATGTCTGGTTTTTTGAGCTTGTTGTTTTGATCCGTTAAAGCTTGCTGCTCGCTAAAGTCGCAATGTTGCGACATGCCGGTCAGCTCGACAACATTGCGCAATTGCTCCTCGCCCCAACGGCCGCGGACCCTCGGCCCCGATTTTAGCGCGGTGGAAAGTTTCGCCGCTTCGGCCTTCACATCCAAGGCTGATTTTGCCAGATCAGAAATTCGGCCGCTGAGCTCGCCCTGATCCTTTTTCTGGGCCTCGCGCATGTCTTTTAACCCCTGTTCATAGCGGGTCAGCGTGTCCTTCATTGGTTTGATCAAGTCATCGACCGCTTTGTGGCGCAGGGTTGCTTCGGAGTTGGCTTTTTGGTGATATTTATCAAACGTCTCATTGGCCCGCTCTAGAAATGAATTATGCGCGGTATCAAGAGTTTTTGACGCCATCGCTTGAAAGTCATTTTCCATTCGCGCGCGTAAATCGACCAGCGACTTTTCGCGTTCAGCCAATTGAGTGGTGAGTTTTACTTCATCATGCTGCAATTGTGTCGCTCTGTGTTTTTCAAAAGCGAGGGCATCTTTGGTCTCATCAAGCTCGTCCAGTTTTGCCGCAACAGAGGCGCGATAAATGCCTGCCTTGTGCAGTTGGCTTTCGAGGTTGTGGCGTTGCCGATCACGCCAAATATATAAAGCTAAAAATAAGACGCCGATACCCCAGCCAGCGATCAACAGCGCGAGGGTGGTTTGAGGATCGGCAAGAAAGGACGGTTGAACAGAGTTTTGCATCAGGGCACTATGCCCCGATTCGGTGCCCATGTTCTTATTTTGTGCTGTTGCAAGGTATGCGCAATTAAGCGTTAAAGGCTTCTTACGCGCATAATTTTTGCGCGGCTAATTTCTGATAATAGGGCAGGGCTTCGTCACTGAGAGCTGCATAGGTCCCGGTTAATATTGGCAACGCGCTTTCGCCCTGCGTAAATCCAGTGCTGTTATGGACACCATCATACCAATGCGGCGCCCATACGCCGTCATCTTTGTGCCCGCCCATTGGCCATGACAACATGGCCGGATCAAATGGCAGTTCAAGGGCCGCACATAGCGCGCGCAACATCTCTTCGGGGTTTTCGCGGATGTTGGATGAATCGATGATGATAGGGTCATCACACATATCAACTAACGCCGCCTGTTGCCATAAACCGATATCATCAAGTGACGGATTGTCTCGTTTGGCGGCATAGCTGGCGATAACCCGGGATGGGTGACGGATCAGAAATACATTTTTTACTTGCTTCATCCATTCGCGATCGATGCCATCAATCATATGGTGGGTCATGTGTTTTTGATAGAAATGCATTTTGCCATCGGGCGGTGCTCCGACCAATCGCGCTGCCACCTCGTCCGGGTTCATTTCCCCGGCGGCCAGAATCTCATCGCGCATCGGGTGGGCCAAATCGGTCATCGCTAGATAAGCGGCATAAAAAGGCTCGTCCCAAACCGCACAATCACGACGCATACCAAAAGCATACATCATCGCAGTCGACAGGTTGCGCGGGCCAGACCACATTGCGATATTCAATTACGTGTCTCCAGTTTGATAAGCTCTGCATAAAGTCGTTGGATGCGTTGGGTCACTGGTCCGACATGACCGTCGCCTATTACCCGTCCGTCAATTTCGCTGACCGGGGATTGCGCGCCAAAAGTTCCGGTTAAAAACGCCTCATCCGCACCATATGTATCGACGAGTGAAAAATTGCGTTCAAACACAGGGATGTCATTGGCACGACAAAGATCGATCACCTTTTGGCGGGTGATGCCGTTCATGCAGTAATCGCCACTGCTGGTCCAAACCTCACCCTTTCTGACGATGAAAAAATTGCAGGCATTGGTGGTATTTACAAAGCCATGTGTGTCCAGCATCAGGGCTTCGTCCGCACCCGCCTTTTGCGCCGCTATACAAGCAAGAATGCAATTCAGTTTTGAATGCGAGTTCAATTTCGGGTCCTGCGTCATCGGCAAGCCGCGCTGATGTGGTACAGTGGCGAGCCGGATCGGCCTTGGGGCCTTGGGTTTAGAGTGTTCCATGATGATCACTCTTGTTGACCCCGACACCGATAAAGCTGGGTGCTGGAACGGCATGTGCTTGACCCCGCGGGTTATCATCAGGCGTGCATGAACATCAGTGTTCATATCATTAGCAGCTCTGGTTTCCTCAAGGGCAGCCAAAACCTGATCCCGGGTCATGCCGATATCTAAGTCAATCGCCTTGCCGGCCTCGAACAATCGGTCAAGATGCTCATCGGCAAACGCCCAGCGGTGATCATACAAGCGCAAGCCCTCCCATATGCCGTCGCCCAGCATGAATCCGCTGTCATAAACACTGACCATGGCTTCGGCTTTGGGTTTTAAGGTGCCGTCGACATAAATCATCAAATTGTCGTTGCGTGTATCTTCCTGTGCTTGGTGGGTTGTGAGGTGATTTGACATAGCTGACCTTTACTGAATGCCCTTGGGGGGGGGCGATCACGTCTTCCAATGCAGAGTTGCGTCGGTAAGGGGATTGGCAAAGGGCCGATTTTCCATGCGCGAGCTGACCCATTCGCGTTTCAGTTTGAGGTACCATTTTGCCAACTCATCGGGCTCTTCGACATACATCATGGTCGGGTTTTGCGATTTGATATTGGCGTTTTGTTGGGTCAAAATATGGCCATCTTGACCGAGGAATTTTTTTGCCAGCGGGTAGACAAGTGGGCGCAAGCCTGAGAGCAACATCATATCCCAGAAGAACATTTGGGTGATTTCAGAT
>JAZGEB010000341.1:0-3862 GCA_036478515.1 Parvularculaceae bacterium
CGGGCGACCCAACCGGCTCGCGGACATTAGCCCAGAGTGAGGGGCTTGGGGTCTCGCCGGCGACGATCCGTAATGTGATGTCCGATTTGACTGATCTTGGCCTGCTTGCAGCGCCGCATATTTCTGCCGGCCGGTTACCGACCCAATCTGGCTTGCGGCTGTTTGTCGATACGATGTTGGAAGTGGGCAATATCACGGACACGGAACGCCGGGTGATGGAGCAACAGGCCGGGGCTGGTACTGCTGATGAGATGCTTGACCGGGTCGCGAGCCAACTTTCTGGCTTGACCCAATCAGCCAGTCTCGTGGTCACGACGAAAACAGATGCGCCGCTCAAACATGTTGAATTTGTCCCGATTGGTGGTCGCCAAGTGTTGATGGTGATGGTCAGTGAAGATGGCGCGGTCGAGAACCGCTTGGTTGATAGGCCTGCGGATTTACCGGTGTCCTCGCTTACGTCGGCCGCAAATTATCTCAATACGCGCTTGCGTGGTCGGACCATGGCGGCGGCGCAAACGGATATATTGCGCGAGATCGAAGAGCGCCGCTCGGCCCTTGATGAGATGACCAGCCGGCTGGTCAAGCAAGGCATTGCAACGGTGGTTGAGGGCGCTGCGGGCCGTGGTCCGAGCCTGATTGTGCGCGGGCGGGCAAAATTGCTTGAAGGCCAATCGGCTGAAGACCTCGATTTGATGCAGCAATTATTTGACGATCTGGAGCAAAAGCAGGACTTGATTGAGGTGCTGCAAGCGGCCAGCGCTGGCGCAGGGGTGCGGATTTTTATCGGCTCCGAAAACCAGCTATTTTCGATGTCCGGCTCATCGGTAATCGTCAAGCCATATTCGGACGGCGCCGGCAAAGTGCTTGGCTTAGTTGGTGTAATTGGCCCGACACGGCTGAATTATGCCCGGATCATCCCGATGGTTGATTATACCGCTGATGTGGTCACACGACTGTTGAAATAATTGCTGTGGAAGGTTACATCCCGGGTTCGCTAATTTTATCAGCCCGAAAAGAGACATGCGCCATGAGCGACGATCACATCCCTGACGAAGATGCTTTGTTTGATAATATTGATGATGATGATCAGTTTTTGGACGATCCAGATGCGATTGTAGAAGAAGATCTGAGCGACAGCGTTGAAAAGGTCGCGCCGAAAAAAGCGCCGCTCAGCGCTGCCGAGAAATTGGCAAAGCTTGAAGCGGAGTTGGCTGACACCAAAGACCGGATGTTGCGCATCGCTGCTGATCTGGAAAATACCCGTCGCCGGGGTGAGCGGGAAAAACAGGATGCCGCCAAATATGGCCTCACCGGGTTCGCCCGTGATTTGCTCGGCGTGGCGGATAATTTCCAGCGCGCCTTTGCTCTATTGCCGGAAAACCGCGACGAGGTGACGCCGGAAATGGTCCAAGGCATTTTGGGCGGGATCGAGATGACTGAAAAAGAGTTGCTCAAAGTTTTTGCCCGCAATGGCATCACCCGAGTTGATCCCAAGGGTGAAAAATTTGATCCAAATTTACACCAAGCGATTGCCCAAGTGCCGGGCGTTGGCGGGATCCCCCGCGATCATGTGGTGGATGTGGCAGCGCCGGGCTTTACCATCGGCGACCGGGTCTTGCGTGCGGCGATGGTGACGGTGTCGACTGGGCCGGTTGAAGACTGATCTTTGCGCTAATTTTTGGCAATTTTGTAAACCCCTATTAACCCTGTTTTGCGATGCTGACCGCTCATTTAAGCTTGCGGGCATGTCATGCTATTCGGCTCAAAAATACCTCGAATTTTACGGCCCAAAACACTGGTGCTGAGCACTTCTATTTGCGCTTTGCTGACGCCCCAATTGGCGGCGGATGAGGTGACCCTAACGTCGCCGCCAGCCGAAAACGCAACCCGACTGACCATGACTGGCAGCGATGCATTGGCGTTGGCATCGCGGTTGTTTGAGCAAGGTGAGCTCGATCAGGCCGAGGTGATTTTGCGCAGTCTGGTGACCTCAGACCCGGACAAAGTCGATCATATGCAAGTCGCGTTTGTCACCGCGATGATCGCCTCCAAACGCGGTGACTATCGAGATGCGATTGAAATCTTCCGGCAGATTTTGGATGTTGATCCAAGTTTGGTCTCGGTCCGATTAGAGCTGGCGGCGAACCTGTTTCAAGTCAAAGATGACCGAGCTGCCGCCTATCATTTCAAACTGGCGATGGAAAGTGATTTACCAGAGCCGACAAAAGCGATCATTGTTGGTTTTTTGCAAAAAATAGAAGCGCGGCGTTTCTGGCGCTATGGCTTTGAAATTTCAGTTGCGCCGAGCACGAACATTTCGTCGGGCAGCGCTGAAGAGCAAATTTTTCTCAATATTGGCCAAGGCGATACCGCCCAACAGGTCGAGGTTACCGAGTTCCGCCGTGAAACCTCCGGCATTGGCTTGAGCACCTCTTTATCAGCTGGCTACACGCCGCATATTTCTGGCCGGTTATGGGGCGAGGCCAGAGCGGCGCTATATTTGACTGATTACGGTAATGAGAAATTCGATAGCGCTTATGAATATATTGAGGCTGGGCCAAGTTTTCGCGGCAAGGCGCTGCAAGTCTCGGTGTTGGCCAATATGGCCAAGCGCCAATATGGCAATGATCATATGTCCTCCAGCCATGGCAGCCGGTTGATCCTTCGCACGCCATTGAGTAGCCGCATGGGGGTTTCGTTTCGTCTTGGGATAACGGATACAGATTATGATATTTCTGATAATCGCGATGGCAAAACTTATGCTTATGGGCTGACCCTGTCTCGGGCCTTTGGCAGCCGCACCTTTGGCGCGATTGATGTCAATATCAGCAATGACCGGGCCCAAGATCAGGTCGAGCGAAATATGACTTATGGAATTTCAGCGTCACTGAGCCGCGAGTTTGGGTCTGGCATCACGATCCGTGTAACGCCGCAATATATCTATCGCGACTACCATGTGCGAAGTGATTTACTTGGCGTTGAACGGCTTGATCAAGGGGCCGGCTTAGGCGTCAAGATAACCAAACGCGATTGGCGTATACGCGGATTTGCACCGGTGTTCGGCTATCAATATTTCTCCAATATTTCAAGCAATCCGCTTCATGAATTTGACCGTCACAGCTTTGAGTTCGGTCTCACGCGTAATTTTTAGTATTGTCTGGGCGAAGTGATCGAAAGATACCTACACGAATAAAAAACCCCCGGCACAAAAATGCCAGGGGTTGTTTCAACGTATCTGTATCCGGTATTCGTTAATTGCCGGTATTGACAGTATTGGTACTGTCGCCATCGATCGGCGATGTAAACGCGCCAACACCATAAACATTCTCATTGCCAAAAGTGAATGTCCCACCAATTTCTTCTGCTGCGATGCCGAAAAATGCGCCAGACATAGAGCCGGTTAGGGTCGGCGTGTTTACCCCCTGGAAATTACCAAGCAAAGTATTGTCTGAGATGACAGCTACACCCACGAAATCTTCATAGGCTTGAAAGACAACTTCCCCGCCAGCTCCAGTTTCTTGAACCGCAGGGTTCAATTGAAAGTCAGCCCGGCTGGTGGCGAAATTGACATCAAAAATGGCGCCGCCGGTCATGAAGGTTGCCGTGTTCTGGCGGAATAAATATCCCCCCAAAGAACCGATGTAACGGGCTGTGCCGGTCGTCGGCATGTCGAAGGAAGGTGTGCGAATGCCAAAGACAGAAGCGCCATATTCAAGCTGTGTCGCTGTTTGGCGGACCCACAGACTATTTGCAGAATAAAGCCGCGGCGTTGAGGTGTCGAGTTGGCCTTGATTATAGCTAACACCGCCGGTGCCATTATACCTGACATAATCAAACGCCAAATAATTATCGACATATTCCT
>JAZGEB010000342.1:0-6034 GCA_036478515.1 Parvularculaceae bacterium
CTTTTTCTCGCAACCGCCGCGCCCAGCCTGTGTCATAGGCAAACAGGCGATAGACTTCGAGCACTTCCATTGACACCGAACTCAGCTCAGCATTCGAAGCGATCATATCATCGACATTTTTTTGTAAATCGAGCAACGCTGTTTCAAGGCGCTTTAATTCGTCGGCAACATTTTTGGAAAAAGTTTTGTGCTGCGGCGGTGGCGGTTCATGCAAAGCTGCATGACCGATAATGACCCCAGCCACAATTGGCATCCCATCAACAACCTCATGGCTCAACAACAGCTGACCAACCACAGCTGTATCAGCCTCATCGAGCAAATCCCCCGCCGCGACGACTTCAGCCAAAACGGTCGCGATGGTTTGCACCGCCTCAGTTTCTTCCTCTGTATATTGTCGCGCAGTACGATTTTGGATCACCAACACGCCAAGGGTTTTACCAGAACGCAAAATTGGCACCCCAAGAAAGCTGTGCAAATTTTCTTCACCAGTTTCGGGTCGATGAGAAAAGTGTGGGTGGTCTTGGGCTTCGGTCAAAATTAAGGGTTGTCCGGTCACGGCGATCTGACCGACCAGCCCTTCGCCCCAATCAAGTTGGGTTTTGTGGACCGAAGCTTTTTTCAGCCCTTCAGTCGAGTATAATTCAAATCGATCATTTGACCGACGCAAATAGATCGAGCACACATCCGCGACCATATTGGCGGCAATGGCTTCGGTGAGTAAGTCGAGCCGCTCTTGGGCACTCGATTCCAATGCCATTATCTCACGTAATCTTTTCAATAAGACACGCGGCGAGCTATAGCTCGCTGATTTATATGTTCCAGAATAATTTGGCGGTCCTGCCATCACTTAAATCTCTTAACTTAATCGATTGACTCGATACTGATATTGATTGCTCGTTATTCGGTTAGGGGGGCATCAAGCCCATATGCTTTATGCAGCGCGCGAACGGCTAGTTCGGTATATTCAGCTTCGATCAGCACACTGATTTTAATCTCCGAAGTCGATATATTGAGGATATTAATCGCTCGATCGGCCAAGGTTTGAAACATCGTTGCCGCCACCCCGGTATGGGATTTCATGCCAACACCGATGACCGACACTTTCGAGACATTGCGGTCGGCAATGACATCGCTATAGCCGATTTCGGCCTTCGCTTCAGCCAGAACTTTTTGTGCATTAGCTAAGTCCCCTTCATTCAAAGTAAAGGAGATATTGGCAGCATTGTCTTCACGTGCAGGGCTTTGCACGATCATATCAATATTGACATCATGCTCACTCATCAAGGTGAAGATGCGAGCGGAACGGCCCGGTACATTGGGTACGCCCAGAAGACTGATCTTTGCCTCAGCGCGACTTGGGGTGACGCCGCTGACATTTTGTTTTTCCACGATTTCGTCCTCATCACAGATCGTCGTACAGACGATTGGTTTGCCTTTATGGCGTGTCGCTGGGTCTGCAAAACTCGACAGCACCCGTAGCTTTACATTGTAAGCCATGGCCAGTTCGACAGAGCGTGTTTGTAACACTTTTGCCCCAACAGACGCCATTTCGAGCATCTCCTCATAAGAGATTTTATCGAGCCGCTGCGCCCTATTGGTGATGCGCGGGTCGGTTGTATAAACCCCATCCACATCAGTATAAATGTCGCAGCGCTCCGCGCCAAGGGCTGCCGCCAGCGCCACCGCCGTCGTATCCGAGCCGCCGCGGCCCAAAGTGGTAATCCGCCCGTCTGGCGCAATGCCTTGAAAGCCAGCAACAACCGCGACTTCACCTGCATCTATCGCTGGGCCGAGCGGCGTTTCGGGGATATCCTTAATCCGCGCTTTGGCGTGAGCCTGATCGGTTTTCAGCGGGATTTGCCAGCCCTGCCAGCTGCGCGCCGCAAGGCCCATTTGCTGCAATTTGAGGGCCAGCAGCCCGGACGTAACCTGCTCCCCACTAGCGAGAATAGCATCATATTCCGTGGCAGAGGCTATGTTCTGCGCCTCAGCCGAACCTGTTTTGGCGACATAATCGGCCAGCTTGTTGGTCTCACCCGCCATTGCCGATACCGTGACCACAACCCCAAAGCCCGCCTCGACTTCAAGCCGCACAAATTCTGCCACCCGAGCGATCCGGTCCAGATCCGCCACCGACGTGCCGCCAAATTTCATCACGATACGAGGTTTAGATTGCCCCCCGGCTGACATATTCTTGCTCCATATTCTTAAAATTTGGCCGAATAGGCCTCAATAGTTGGCCGCGACGCGATGATCCTCTGTGAGCATCCGGGTCCAAAGCCGGGCCTTCCTTACGGGGTGTGGCTCCAAGGTGCAAGTGACGTTGGGGTCAGATTTGGCTGTTCCACGGCAATTGTTCGATATTTTCTCAGATCGGCGCTTTTTCAGTGGCGCAAACTGACTTGCCGCCTTACTTAACAAACCAGCAAGTGGAGAAGACTGATGCCCGCAACCGCCACCACAATTGACCCGGAAGAAGTTGAGAAATTCGCCAAAATTGCCGAGGAGTGGTGGGATCCATTTGGCAAATTCAAACCCTTACATAAATTCAATCCGATAAGGCTGGGCTTTATTCGCGATCAAATCTGCACCCATTTCGACCGCGACCGGCTGGAAAAACTGCCTTTAAAAGGATTGCGCCTGCTCGATATTGGCTGCGGCGGCGGTCTTGTCTCAGAGCCGATGACAAGGCTGGGGGCTAACGTCACAGGCATTGATGCGGCCGAGCGCAATGTCAAAACCGCCCTCACCCATGCAACCCAACACAAACTCGAAATTGATTATCGCGCCACCACGATCGAAGATCTGGTTGCGAGCGGCGAGGCCCCCTTCGATATCGTGCTCAATCTCGAAGTTGTCGAACATGTCGCTGACATCAATCTGTTCTTGGCAAAATCTGCCGAAATGGTGAGGCCCGGCGGGTTGATGATGATGGCGACCCTTAACCGGACCCTGAAATCACTCCTGACGGCCAAGATCGGCGCCGAATATATCCTCCGCTGGCTGCCAGCGGGGACCCATGATTTTCAAAAATTCGTCAAACCCGCAGAAGCCACCACTGCCTTAGAAGCGGCCGGGTTGATCGTCCGCCCGCCAATCGGCATGACCTATCAACCGTTGCTCGATAGCTGGCGGATCAATGATGACCCGGCTGTTAATTACATGCTGGTGGCGGAAAAACCTGCTTAGCTGAATTAGGCTCAATTTCTCTCTTGACAGAAATGACCGAATGTCCCATATTTCTGTTATGACAGAAATAACAAAAATAACCGTCCTCGACCACATGCCGCCAGCAACAAGGCGTTTCATCCTGCAATGGGGCGATATGGGCAGCACTTGGGGGGTCAATCGCTCCGTCGCACAAATCCATGCCCTGCTCTATATTGGCGCTCGGCCGATGCACGCCGAAGAAATTGCCGAAACTCTCGGCATTGCCCGGTCCAATGTCTCAAATTCTCTCAAAGAATTGCAAAGCTGGAAAATTATTGCCCGCACACCGCTGCCCGGAGACCGCCGCGACTATTTTGTCGCCGAGGCAGATGTCTGGGAAATGGCGATGCGCATCGCGGCGGTGCGCAAGCAACGCGAAATAGACCCCGCCCTGGAGACCCTCAGCGCCTGCCTTGAAGAAGCTGATGGCGACAAAGATGTCAGCGATATCCAACGCCAACGTCTCGAAGATCTACGCGCTTTCACCCTCACTATGGATCGTTGGTACGACCAAATGCTGAACGTGCCGACACCTGTTTTACTCCGTATGGTGAAGATGGGCGATAAGGTGGTGAAATTACTCGGGTTTGGCCAAAAGAAAAAAGCCAAAGAGAAGAAGAAAACAAAAAACCAAGCAGCTTGAGCCAAAGTAATATTTTGCATGTGTTGCATTTTATTTGAAGTATGATTTCTGTCTTTACTGAAAAGTCTGATACTGAGGGGAAAAAATGGCAATAACAACTTCCCAAATAGAGGCTATCTCGTTCGAGCCGCGACGAAAAACCGCCGCCTACCATGCCCCGGTCGCCAATGGCGACACCAGATTTCGCGACTTATTAAGCGTCGATGACTGGACCGCTCTGCCTTGCCAAGTTCGCAGTCGGTTTTCCACCCCGGTCCTTGCTGGACAATCAGTTGTTTTCACCGGTCATATCGTCCGAACTAAGATGAGTTTTCTGGGCAAGGCGCTAGCGCAGCTTCTCAAATTTATCGGGGCACCATTGCCACTTGATCACAATAGCGATGGCAGCGCTGCTGTCGTCACGGTCACGAATTGCCCGGCCACTGGGGGACAATTTTGGACTCGGCAATATAATCGCCCGCGCGGCTTTCCACAAATTGTGCGCAGCATTAAAAGCTTCACCGGACCAACCGGCCTTGAAGAAGTTGTTGGCCATTTCGGAATGGGATTAAAACTCGCTGTTGAAAACCAAACCCTGCTGTTCATTTCTCAAACTTATTTTCTAAAATCTTTTGGCAAGCGCCTGCCCGTGCCCCGGTTTCTCAGTCCCGGCAAAATGATCATCGGCCACGAAGATCAAGGCGCTGGGCGGTTTCACTTTACGCTTAAATTAACCCACCCCTTATTTGGCACCTTGATCGACCAATGCGTCGCTTTTCAAGATTGCACCCGTTAAAAAGGAGTATTACGCATGACATCCCTGCTCTGGACCCTGATCTTCCTTCAAATCGCCATGGGGGCGTTTGATACGCTGTTCCATCACGAATTTACCGAGAGATTAGCATGGCGTAAATCGCAAGCCAAAGAGCTGAAGCTCCACGCTATTCGCAATGGGTTTTACGGGCTGATCTTTGCTGGCTTTGGCTGGTTAGAGTTTCACGGGCTATTTGCTTATGGCCTGCTCACACTTCTCGCTATTGAACTCATCATTACTCTGATGGATTTTGTTGAAGAAGATAGAAGTCGTCTGCTGCCCGCCTCAGAAAGAGTGGCGCATACATTGATGGCGCTCAATTACGGGTCAATTTTGGTCTTGCTGGTGCCTGTGCTCCTTGGTTGGGGCAAAAACCCAAGCGCTTTAGTCGGCGCAGATTATGGCCCTGTCAGCTGGGCCCTGCTGGCCAGCGCCATTGCTGTCACTCTTTTTGGCTTGCGCGACTGGTTTGCCTCTTTGCGTCTGGCAAAAATGCCAACCGATGATGCGGGCGGGCTGTTGGCCGCGGGGGCCAAACGAAAAGCTGTGTTGATCACCGGCGGAACCGGCTTTGTCGGCAGTAAATTGGTTGCCGCCTTAGCCAGCGCTGGCCATGACGTCACAGTCCTGACCCGCAACATCGCCCGCGCAAAAGAACTAGCCGCGCCGGTAAAGCTAATCACTGATCTTAGCCAATTACCCGATGACACCAAACTTGATGCGATTGTCAGCCTTGCCGGACATCCCATTGCCAGCGGCTTATGGACCGCCAAACATCGTCGCAAAGTGATGCTGTCGCGGCTTCACATGAACCGGCGGTTGCGCAAATTAGTCGACCGGCTCGAGCTCAAGCCAGAGGTTTTCCTCAATGCGTCCGCGATCGGTGTTTACGGTATTGCTCAGGCCCAGCCCGTCGATGAAAGTCATGTGATTGCTCCTGATGGCAGTTTTTCAAACCGCAGCTGCGCGGCGGTTGAACACGAAGCATCGAAAATGCAAGCCCTTGGTGTACGAACCATTAATCTGCGTATCGGGCTCGTGCTCGACACCGCAGGCGGGCCATTGGCGCAAATGCTGGTGCCGTTTGATCTTGGCGCTGGTGGGCGGCTTGGATCAGGGCAGCAATGGATGAGCTGGATTAGCCGCGACGATCTGGTGCGCCTGATCGACCATTGTATCCGCGATACAACCATCACCGGGCCAGTTAATGCCACAGCGCCGACCCCGGTGCAAAACAAGACTTATGCAAAAGCTCTTGGCAGGGCAATGCACCGCCCGGCGCTGATCCCTCTGCCCGCTCTGATCTTAGAAAAGGTCTTGCAAGATTTTGCCAAGGAATTATTTCTCGGCAGTCAGAATATATTGCCAATAGCTGCCCTGCAAAGCGG
>JAZGEB010000343.1:0-4577 GCA_036478515.1 Parvularculaceae bacterium
CATTAAGGATGCTTAAATACTGCTATGGGGAGAGAATCAGCATGTTATTCAATTCTCGAAGCTGTTAAGAACATCCATGGATGGAATCCAGTTGCCTCATGACAATTATGGGGAGGGGCAATTCCGGGGAATTATGTAGATGAGGGACGTCGTGGTGTTGACGAAAAGGCGTAATTTTATGGCAAAGCTCGTGGTCTGGTTGGTGGTGATGCCAGTCTTTTGGTTTAGCAGTATGGCTGTGGCTGGCACTATTTCAGACTTACGATTTGGTATTGATGCGCATGATCAAACCCGAATCGTGATCGAGTTTTCCGAACGTCCAGATTACACCCTTAAAGTCGAGCAAGTTGGGGCCAAGAAGCAAATGGTGTTGACCCTGCGCCAAGCAACATTTGCCATTGGTGGTGCCCCAAGACAGGCGGGCACTGGTAAAGGGTTAGGGGAGGTCGTTGGCTACCGCTATACCAGCTCTGGGACCACCGGAACGGTGATATTCGGGTTGAGTGGTACTGCGCTGCCCATTGAAGATTTTATCATGAGTAAAACTGTTAACAAGCCGGTGTATCGTCTTGTTATTGATATGAAATCTGTATCAAATCAAAAGTTTCTTGCGAACATAACTGAGGCCCCAAAGAAAACCCCCGAAGCGTTGCCGGAAATTGCCGGCAAGACCACTGAGCAAGCTGCGCCAACGAAGGCGCCTGTCGATGCACCTGTGAGCGCGCCTAAGCCTGCGCCTGTAGCGATTGTCGAAGCCCCTCCGGCAGCACCAGCGGCCAAAACTACCGCTAAAACCGCTGCTGATTTAATTGCCGAGCAAGTCAAAAAGGCCGCTGAAGATGAGCGCCAAGCGCAACAACTGGCGGCGGATATTATCCCCGTTCCGACCTTAAATCCGGCCCGGCGCACGCTGCCTCGGCGCAAGGGCATCAAGGTCGTGATTGATGCCGGACATGGCGGCCGCGATCCGGGGTCTGTCGGCAAAAGTGGGCTGTATGAAAAACAAGTCACCCTGGCCTCAGCCAAAGAGTTGAGCCGGCAGCTTTCTAAACGTGGCTATAAGGTGATCATGACCCGCAATGATGACAGCTATATCGAACTTGAAGATCGGGCGGTCTTTGCCAGAGACCAAAAAGCCGACCTGTTCATTTCGCTCCATGCTGATTCGATCAAAGCCAGCAAAGTTCGCGGCGCATCGGTCTATACCCTCGATGATGAAGGCTCTGACCGGTTTGCCAAAAAGTTCCTCTCCCAAGGCAATCCAAGGATAAAAGGCGCCGCTGTGCCGACCGGGGTCGTCGGGTCGATCGTCCTCAATGTTGCGCAATCGAGCTCTGCCGACCAATCGTCGCTGTTAGCAATTGGGATCATCAAAGAACTCAAAGGCTTGGTCCCGATGGTCAATAACACCCACCGGGAAGCCGACCTCAATGTCTTATTGGATCCAGATACCCCGGCGGTTCTGTTAGAGATGGGCTTTATGTCAAACGCCATGGATGAAGCCAATTTGAAGTCAAAAAAATGGCGCGAAAAGACCATGGCCGGCGTCGCCAGCGCAATTGATAGCTATTGTTTGGAAGCAGCTCAACCAGCCCGCTGCGGACGGTTGAGCCTGGCCTCATCCTTGGGATCAGCCGGCGGAAAATAAGCGCTGTCTTGGGGCCACATTATCGAAAAAACTGACATAAAAAGGGGCATCGCCTGACCCTTGCCATTTTTTTCACGTATTCAGCTTTGATTCTCCACGCAATATCGGAGAAATAGAGTATAGATATCGCTAGCAAGGCGGGCGCTCCTTTTAAAAGAGCGGGAAAAGTAATGGTTGGATCATGACGAATAGCACCGGCAATAATAATGAGGGCAATACGCCTCCTCCAGCGCAACCAAGACGGCCGATTGTTGCTGCCAGGCCGGTCAGCGCCCCAGCTCAACCCACCGCGCAAAAGAGCCGCTTAGGGCTCGCCTTGAAAATTGTTGCCGGGATGTCGATCCTCGGCTTGGTGGCGACGATTGCGGTCGGGATTTATGCGCTGATTTATGTCAATCGGCTGAAGGTAGATTTACCCGATGAAACGGTGCTGGCGGAATATCAGCCAGCGGTGACGACCCGGGTTCATGCCGGTGATGGTTCATTGGTGGCAGAATATGCGACCGAAAGACGGTTGTTTGTGCCGATCGAAGATATGCCTGACACGATCAAAAATGCGATTGTTGCTGCCGAAGATAAGAGCTTCTATGAGCATAGCGGGGTAGATTTACGCGGGATCATCCGGGCCAATTTCAACAATCTTAAAAATCGCTTCCAAGGCTCCTTGCAAGGGGGCTCGACGATCACCCAACAGGTGGCGAAAAACTTCCTTCTCACCTCTGATCAAAAAGTTGAGCGCAAAGTCAAAGAGATGCTGATTGCGCGGCGGATGGAAAAAGCCTTCACCAAAGACCATATCCTCGAGCTATATCTCAATGAAATTTACCTCGGCAATCGCTCTTACGGCGTTGCGGCAGCGGCGCTGAATTATTATGGCAAATCTCTTGATGAGCTGAGCATCGCGGAAGCTGCATATCTTGCCGTATTGCCCAAAGCACCGAGCCGCTATCACCCGGAGCTGAATAAAGACCGGTCAATATCACGGCGCAATTATGTCGTCGATCGGATGCTTGAAGATGGCTACATCACAGATGAAGTGGCGCAAGAGGCCAAACAGGCTGAACTTGGCGCGAGCATGTCGCCGCCGCTTGGCGCAGTGTCTTCGGATGCCGAGTATTTTGCTGAACAAATTCGCAAAGAAGTTGCTGACCTTTACGGCTATGATGCGCTTTATGAAGGCGGGCTATCGGTTCGCTCGACCTTGAACCCCCGCTTGCAACGGGCGGCGCAAACGGCGTTCCGTAATTGGTTGGTCGAATATGATCATCGGCATGGTTGGCGCGGCGCGCTCGGCACGGTGATCTTGCCGACTGAATTGTCTTCGTTGGCCCCGAAAAAACGCGAAAGTGATGCAGATGTTTATCTTTGGCAAGAATCACTGCGGGCAAAAGCGATCGAACTAGATAAGGCTAATCTCTATGCGGAGGATTTGGAACCGTGGCGATTAGCACTGGTCTTGGCGGCAACTTCGGGGCAGGCGCGGATCGGTTTTGAAGATGGCAGCATCGGTGACATTCCGTTGGCGCAAGTTGAGTGGGCTCGTGATTATGTAGATGAAAATCATCGTGGTCCAGAAATCAAAGATATGCGCAAAGTTTTGAAAGCCGGGGATGTGATCCTCGCTGGTAGCGTGAAAGCCGAAACCACGGAAACCATTGATACCACAGAAACCACCGAAGCTGCGGCAACCACGACGACTGATAACTCAACCCCTGTTTACGCGTTGATGCAGGTGCCAGCGGTCAATGGCGGCTTTATTGCGATTGATCCGCATACCGGCCGAGTCCAAGCCATGGTTGGCGGTTTTTCTTTCGGTCTGTCGGAATTTAATCGGGCGATACAAGCCAGACGACAGCCGGGTTCAACGTTTAAACCATTTGTCTACGCTGCCGCGATTGATAATGGCTATACCCCCTCATCGATCGTGCTGGATGCGCCATTCGTGGCCCCGAGCTTGGGCGATGAATGGTGGAAACCGGGCAATTATGTTGCCGGCCGGTTTTATGGCGAGAGCACGCTGCGCCTTGGTATTGAAAAATCACGTAACACCATGACCGCGCGTCTGGCGCAGGATATAGGTATTGGGTTGATCATCGAATATGCTGAACGTTTCGGTGTCTCAGACCGGTTGCCTCGGGAGCTGGCGATTTCGCTCGGCGCTGGCGAGACCACACTGATGAATATCACCACCGCTTACGCCATGTTCGTCAATGGCGGGCGCAAAATTACACCGGTGTTTATTGATCGGGTACAAGACCGGTATGGCAACACTGTCTTGCGTCAGGATGAACGCGATTGTGCGGCTTGCAATGCAGAAAGCTGGACGGGACAAGCCGAGCCCCTCTTGCGCGATGACCGCGACCAAGTGATTGATCCGCGCTCCGCCTATCAGATGGTCAACATCCTTCAAGGCGTGGTCCAGCGGGGCACCGGCGCCAAGATAAAAAATCAGATCAATGATAAACCTTTGGCTGGCAAAACCGGCACCACGGATGATTATCGCGATGCCTGGTTTATTGGTTTTTCGCCCGACCTTGCAGCGGGCGTCTATGTCGGTTTTGATTTGCCCGCCTCGATGGGCGAAGGCGAGGGCGGCGGGATCGTTGCTGCGCCAGTGTTTGGCGAGTTTATGGCCGCAGCGCTAAAAGATGAACCAGCCGTGCCATTCCGGCTACCATCTGGCATTCGATTGGTTCGGGTAAACGCCAAAACCGGCAAACCAGCCGGACCCGGCGACGTCAATGTCATTCTTGAAGCGTTCAAAGCCGAAGATGATATCTATAGCGGTGCTGGCTCGATCAAAGGCCGCGAGGGCAATGACGGAAGCACCGATGAAGGCATCGCCGATGATCTCGGCGGCATTTACTAAGCAAAGAAAAATCCATGCGCGCAGAAATTACCCATGCAGCTGAGCAGACGAGGAAGTCCC
>JAZGEB010000344.1:0-3361 GCA_036478515.1 Parvularculaceae bacterium
TCAGGCACACGGCCAACAATTTTCACGCCGCTATGGCATGTCGCCAGTTATGCCCTTGGCGCGGGGACAGCTCTTTTGGGCGAGAAAGCCGCGATGACCTGCACCTCGGCGGTCGAAGATGTGATCGAAAAGCATTATCTCGACCAAGCGCAAGAAATCGGTGACCGGGACGCAAAATTGCGCGACCTGATCCTCGAATTTCGCGACGACGAGCTTGAGCATAAGCAAACCGCCTTAGAGGGCGGCGCTGAGACCAGCCCCGGCCACACCCTGCTCAAAGCGGTAATTCAGACCGGCTGTCGTCTGGCGATCAAGATTTCCGAAAAAGCCTAATTAAATCATCCCCCTATTCCGATGTTGCGGTCATCCCTCTGGGTGTTATAGGGTGCGCAAAGCGACGGGGGGTGGGCCGCAATAAAGCCTTGCACCTTAATCCCCGGTCATCAGCTTTTTGTTTTTTCGATATAGAGGAAAATCCATGTTGTCTTCAAAGTCCACCCTAACCCCGTTCAAAACCGCCGCCCTCTTGATGGGCTCGTCAATGCTGGTCCTTGTCGCTTGCGGCAAAAAAGAAGCCGTTGTTGAACCCGAAGTGATCGAAAAAGTTGCGCCGCCGGTCGTCGAGGTCGAAGCGGAGACCCCGGCACCTGTGATTGACGAAGCGCCCGAAGCGGCAGTGGCCCGCACCTTTGTCAAGAATGCCGAAACAGCCCTCGCAGCTCTGGCCAATGAAGAGAGCACGGTTTACTGGGCCTATGAAACCAATATCAATGATGACACCGAAGCGGCGGTGCAAATGATCAGTGCCCGCTCGACCGAGCTGTCGGTAAAGCTTGCCCAGGAAGCGGGCCAATATGAAAATGTCGACGTCCCTTATGATGTCCGCCGTAAGCTGACGATTTTAAAACAAGGCTTGACCTTGCCAGCCCCCTCGACCGAAGGCGCGGCGCAAAGACTCGCCAGCCTGACCACAGCCTTGTCGAGTGCTTATTCAAAAGGCAAGATCGAGTTTGACGGCAAAACCGTGCCGCAAAATGAAACCGAATTGCTGATGCGCAATTTAAAAGACCCGGCAAAATTGCAAGAGGTCTGGGCCAAATGGCGCGAAGCAACCAAAGCGATGCAGCCCGGCTATGCCGAAATGGTCGCAATCGTGAACCAAGGCGCCGAAGGCCTTGGCTATGCTGATCTTGGCGCGATGTGGCGCTCTGGCTATGATATGGACGCCGACGCCTTTGCCGACGAAACAGATCGCCTCTGGGGCCAAGTCAAACCGCTCTATTCCGAACTGCAATGCCACGTTAAATACAAACTCAACGACAAATATGGCGACGAAGTCGTGCCGTTAGACCAACCGATCCGCGCCGATTTGCTCGGCAATATGTGGGCCCAAGGCTGGTCGGCGATTTATGATGATGTCGCCCCCGAAGGCAGCGGCAACCCGGTCGATCTCAACACAGCGCTGGTCGAAAAGGGCTATGATCATTTGCAGATGGTCCGCGCCGGCGAAGACTTCTTCTCCTCACTCGGCTTTGACCCCTTGCCAGAAACATTCTGGGAGCGCTCCCAATTTGTCAAACCAGACGATAAGGAAGTTGTCTGTCACGCTTCGGCTTGGGATCTCGATAATGAGGACGATATCCGGATCAAAATGTGCATCAATGTTGATGGCGATGATTTCATCACGATCCACCATGAGCTCGGCCATAATTATTATCAACGAGCCTATAAGAACCAACCTCATCTGTACAAAACTGGCGCCAATGATGGCTTCCATGAAGCCATTGGCGACATGATCGCCTTGTCGATCACCCCCAATTATCTCAAGCAAATCGGTCTGATTGATGAAGTGCCAAACGCCGACGCTGATGTCGGCCTGTTGATGCAACAGGCGCTCGACAAAGTTGCCTTCCTGCCATTCGGCTTGATGGTCGATAAATGGCGCTGGCAGGTATTTAGCGGCGAGCTGGCCCCAACCGCAACTGATGGCAAGCTATCCTATAATCAAGGCTGGTGGAAACTGCGCGAAGAATATCAAGGCATTCGCCCGCCGGTGACCAGAGCCGGGGATGCGTTTGATCCCGGGTCAAAATATCACGTGCCAAATTCTGTGCCTTACATGCGCTACTTCTTAGCCCGCATCCTCCAGTTCCAATTCTACAAAGCAGCTTGCGACCAAGTTGGCTGGGAAGGCCCGCTGCACCGCTGTTCTTTCTACGGATCAAAAGAAGTCGGCACCAAGCTAAACGCCATGCTCGAAGCCGGCGCGTCACGGCCTTGGCCAGAAACGCTGGAAATGTTCACCGGCACAACAAGCATGGATGGCTCAGCCGTGGTTGATTATTTCGAACCGCTGATGGTCTATCTACAAGACCAAAACAAAGACCGAACCTGCGGCTGGTAAGCTGACACAAATGACGAAAGTAAAACCCTCGCCAGAAATGGCGAGGGTTTTTTTTGCCTACGACTTGTAGACTTACAATTCCTTCATCCCGAACTCGTTTCGGGATCTATTAGTATAATGACCGGTGTACGCCCTCCCCCCCCCCAATTTTAGTCAATGAAAGTGTATTTAGGCATCACCCCTTCCTGTCCCAAAAAACCATCCTCGGTAGCGGCTATGCCCTATCCTCCCTCTGGGAGGCCGTAGGTGCCTCGAAGAGCGGTGAATTTCTGGGCTCAAACAATCCCTTACAAAAACAACAGGTGATCTTCGCGGCCCGCTATGGCAGGTTTTGGGGTGCGCAGATGAAGGATGGGTCATGAAGCTTGTAAAAATTCTCGTCTGGGGCGGCTTGCTTAGTATGATTGCCAGCTCAAGCTTGGCGCAACCAGCTGGGGCGACCCCCAGCGGCACTACTCAACCCAGTGGGCAAAACTCCAGTCAGTCTTTTGGTCATCGCCTAGGCGCGGCGGCGCTTTTAAGCGCTGGGGCGGATATCACCTATAATGGCGCTTATGTCGGGATTGATTATCCGTGGGGCGATGTTCCGGCGACACAAGGGGTGTGTACGGATGTTGTCGTCCGCGCCTATGCGCAAATTGGGGTCGATTTGCAGTCCCGTGTTCATGCAGACATGAAGCAGCATTTTGATGCCTATCCAGCACGCTGGGGCTTGACCCGCCCGGACCGCAATATCGATCATCGCCGGGTGCCTAATCTTGAAACTTTTCTGGCCCGCAATGGTGAGCAATTGTCCAAGTCGACCAGCGCTTCGGATTATCACCCGGGAGATTTGGTCGCGTGGATGGTGCCCAAATATGGCGGCGGCACGACACCGCATATCGGTGTTGTCTCGCCGCACAAAAATGCGCGCGGCGAACCGCTGATCGTGCATCACCTGTCCGGCCGACCAAAGCT
>JAZGEB010000345.1:0-5200 GCA_036478515.1 Parvularculaceae bacterium
TTCTTCATCTTCTTAACCATGACCTTCCTTGACTTCATGGCTGGCTTCATCGTCACCACGGTCACCGCGCGGCGGGACTTTTCGGTTGGGCCTGGTATGGGCGGTCTTGGCTGACGCCAAAACCTCCGATCTACACTCATCAATAGTGCGCTGCCTTAGCAGCGCACTTTTTCGTTGTAGCGGGGGAATTCGCACATCATCGGGTACCAGTTTCATTGAATTGATTGCAATCGCTTCAGCACTTGTTAACGCCAAAAGGGTAGCGTTCCTCAAGAAAATGTTTCTTGGACGGCTCCTGCCGCCCGTGTTAAATCGGTGTATTTTATGGGTAGTGTCACAACTGTTGGACCAGATGCAGTTCGCTTGGCTTTTGAAGCTGCAGGACAGGTGATGTATGAATATGACGCCAAAACCGGCGCGCTAGCTTGGTCTGATCCGGAAAATGCGTCGACCGTTCTGGGCTTCGAAGATGCCGGCTCGATCGACACCTTTAACAAATTAATCGCCCGAATGGCGCCGGAAGATGCCGTCGCTCGGGACGCTGCGATCAAGCAAGCGCAAAAGGATGCTCAAAGCTACCAAGTTGAATATTCGTTGCACACCCAAGGCAATACGCGCCGATGGGTCGAAGAGCGCGGTAATTGGCTCAATATCGGCGGGGTAACCCGGTTGATCGGCGTGATCCGCATTATTGACGAACAAAAAAACCGCGAAGCACGGCTGTCCTATTTGGCCACTTACGACGAACTGACCGGTCAATTGAACCGCGCGAGAACCCGCGAATTGCTCCGTGATCGCCTCGAAAGTGTTGCGGCCTCTGAGCAAGAAACCGCTTACCTCTTGGTGGGTGTTGATAATCTTGGCGGCATTAATGCTGATTTTGGATTTGATGTTGCGGATGAAGTGATTGTTGAAATTTCCCGCCGCTTGAAAAATGTTCTTGGCCGAGGGGACGCGCTTGGACGTGTCGCAGGGACAAAATTCGGCGTCGTTCTGGGTGCTAATGATCCCAATATTCGCGAAGTCTGCACCGCCTTGCTTAGTGTTGTGCGGGCAAGCATTATTGAAACCGGCCAAGGCGGGATTGCCGCTTCAGTCTGCATCGGTGTCGCGCCGATTAATCAGCGCACGGCATCAGCCGATACGGCAATGTCGCAAGCCGAAGCAGCGCTTGATAAAGCAAAACGTATCGGGGCTTCCAGTTGGGTGACTTTCGTTGAAGACAGTGAAACAACAACGTTGCGCCGGCAAAATACAGAACTATCGGATGTGATTTTGACAGCCCTCAATGACCGCCGAGTACGCTTAGCCTATCAACCGATTGTTTCTGATCTCAATGAAGAGATTACAAAGTATGAGTGCCTGATTAGGATGGAGCAACTTGATGGGTCTGAATTGGGCGCGCCGAGTTTTATTCCGGCTGCTGAGCGTCTTGGCCTGGTTCATTTGCTTGATCGCCGGGTATTGGAACTGGCGACCCAGACCTTGCACAAGGTTCCCGGTATCGCTCTTAACGTGAATATTTCATGGGAAACGGTCAAAGACCCGGTTTGGGCCGAAGGATATCTTGCGCATTTACGGGCCAATCGTGATGTTGCTGATCGGATCACTGTTGAATTGACCGAGACACAAGTTGTTGATGCGATTGAAGCGTCAGTCGAGTTTGTCACGGAAATCAAAGCGGTTGGGTGTCATTTTGCGATTGATGATTTTGGTGCTGGCTATACGTCTTTCCGGAATTTGAAAGCTCTCGATATTGATGTCCTCAAAATTGATGGCTCTTTTGTCACCGGCGTTTCTGCCTCGCGCGAAAACCAGCTCTTTGTTCGTACCCTGCTTGATTTAGCGCGCAACTTTGGCATGAAGACAGTTGCCGAATGGGTTGATAATGATGCTGATGCAATGTTGTTAAAGGGCCTTGGTGTTGATTACCTGCAAGGCTTTTATATCGGCAAGCCCAAACAGGTCGAAGCTTGGAATGAAGAAAACTTGCATAAGCTTTCAGCAACTGGCTAACGCCCTTGCCCAGCGCGTCGGCCATAAGGTCACCAAAATATCAAAGAGCAGTTTGGGTTGCGTTCTGGGTGCGCAGCACCGCCCCCGTATGTGGGGAGTTCATGTGTCGTCCCGGGCGAAGACCCGGGATCTGGCATGCGGGGCGGCGTCCGGGGAGTAGAGAGTTTGTAGTTGATAGCGCGACCCCTCACCCAAATTTTAAGAAAATTTGTGCCTCTCCCAAGGGAGAGGGAAAGAAGAGCGTTGACTGCCTCTCCCTTGGGAGAGGCCAGCGAAGCCCTTCGCGAGCGGGTGAGGGGTCTTCTCTTGTCGTTTACGCGCTCCTTCGAGGAGCCCTGCTCACACAGCTGTGATCGGTCGGCTTGCGATCATGAGCCAGACTTAGTTGCGATGCGGAGCGGGTAAGCTTATACTCTTTGGAGTTCGCGCGAAGGAGTTTTTTGCCATGACACGTCTTTTCATTTCTCTTGGCGCGTTGGTCGCCTTAGGGATCAGCACTTTGGCTTGTGCTGGTCAAGCAACAGACGGGGCAACAGACGCAGCGACTGAAGCTTCGGTCAGCCCCAAACAAGCAACCAAAGTCGCTGATGCCAAATCTCAACCAATGACGACTGATTTTGCCCTGTTTGCAGGCGGGTGTTTTTGGTGTGTTGAAGCTGATTTCGAAAAACTTGATGGTGTTTATGAAGCTATTTCTGGTTACGCTGGCGGTGATAGTGAGAACCCGACTTATAAGAATCACAAAAATGGCGGCCACCGGGAAGTCGCCCGGATTACGTTTGACCCCACTATTGTCAGCTATCGTCAGTTAGCAGATTATTTTTTTCGGTCTGTTGATCCCCTTGATGCAGGTGGACAGTTTTGCGATCGCGGCGCGCCTTATACAACAGCGATTTATGCTCTGAATGATGAGCAGCGCCAAGATGCGGAAGCTGCGAAGGCTTTGGCGAGCGCAGAACTTGGTCAAGAGGTGGTCACGCCAATTTTAGGCAATGCGCCGTTTTGGCCGGCCGAAGATTATCATCAAGATTATTACAAGAAAAAACCTGTGCGGTATAAATATTATCGCAATGGGTGTGGTCGTGATAAACGCATTGCGCAAATCTGGAAAAAATAAACGAGTCCCTAGCCACATAGATGACTTTCACTCATTTGGGATGAAAAAATCATGACCAAGAGTGACGCGGGGGGGTGCCCCCCTTGGTGGCAAGGGGCCGTGATCTATCAGATTTATCCGCGCAGCTTCCTTGATAGTAATGAAGATGGCGTTGGCGATTTGAAGGGCTGCATCAAAGGGTTAGACTACATTGCAGCGCTCGGCGTCGATGCAATTTGGCTGTCGCCCTTTTTTACCTCGCCGATGGATGATTTTGGTTATGATATCGCAGATTATGAGGCGGTTGATCCGCTGTTTGGCACGCTCGAAGATTTTGATGAGTTCCTTGCTAAGGCTCATGACAAGAATATTAAAGTCATCATTGATCAAGTTTATTCGCACACGTCAGACCAACACTCATGGTTTAGCGAAAGTCGTGTGGACAAAAACAATCAGAAGGCGGATTGGTATGTCTGGCATGACCCAAAGCCGGATGGGGCCCCGCCGAATAATTGGCAATCGGTTTTTGGCGGCGGTGCGTGGGAGTGGAGCCCCCTTCGGCGGCAATATTATTTGCATAATTTTTTGCCCTCGCAGCCTGATTTGAATTTGCATAAAAGCCAAGTCCAGGACGCTTTATTGTCCGTGGCAAAATTCTGGCTTGATCGCGGCGTTGATGGTTTTCGGTTGGATGCGCTAAATTTTGGCATGCACGACCCGCAATTTAAGGACAATCCACCAGCGCGTAATTTGCCGACACCACCAACCAGACCGTTTGATTTTCAAGAGCACAAGTATTCGATGTCTCATCCCGACATGCCGCTGTTTGTAGAGCGTATTCGCCACCTGTTAGATCAATATCAAGATAGATTTGCTGTGGCTGAAATAGTTTAATGAAACAACCATGAAAAAATTTCTTAGGATCAAACACTATGTTGAAAAAAACCGGCGGACTAATTTTTCTCGTGCTCTTGGCCTATCTTCTATTATGGCCTGTCCCGATTGACCCTGTTGCCTGGGAGGCACCAGAAAATGCCGGTTATGTTGGTGTGTTCAATCAAAACAGTAGGCTGGGCAATCTAAAGACATTGCCCATTGGTGACCATCACGGCCCGGAAGATGTTGCGGGCAAGTTCGAAGATGGGCGTATGATCATCTACACGTCAACTCAATCGGGGGATATCATTCGAATTGATCCGGAGACAAATGAACATTCAGTTTTCGCCAATACCGGCGGGGTGCCCCTTGGGCTTGATTTTGATGCTGTCGGAAATTTGATTGTTGCCGATGCCCATAAGGGCTTGCTGAGTCTTAATGCCGCGGGCAAGATTACCGTGCTGACTGACACCGCCGAGGATGGCAGCCGATTGATATATACAGACGAATTGGCGATCGCGGCTGATGGCAAGATTTATTTTTCCGATGCCTCGACTAAGTTTGGCGCCAAAGCCATTGGGTCCACACTTGGCGCCTCCCTATTGGAATTAATGGAACATGGCAGGACAGGGCGAGTGCTGGTTTATGACCCGGAAGACGGCAGGACACGGACGATTGCGAGGGATATGAGTTTCCCCAATGGTATTGCCATGTGCCCGGAAGATGCTTGTCTTTTAATTGCAGAAACCGGAACTTATTCGATTAAGAAATTATGGCTCACCGGTGAAAAAGCAGGACAGATGGAAACAATTATCGACAACCTGCCGGGCTTTCCAGATAATATCAATTCGGGGCAAGAGGGCCGGTATTGGGTTGGCCTCACCAGTCCTCGTTCGGCCGCTTTGGATGATCTTTCCAACAAACCTTTTTTGCGAAAACTTGTGCAGCGGCTGCCCGCCAGTTTTCGGCCCAAGGCGGTCAATTATGGCTTCGTCTTCGCGATGGATGTAGACGGAACTATTCTGGCCCAGTATCAAGACCCGGACGGCGCTTATCCGTTGACCACAGGGGCGACAGAACCCGGCGATGGGTGGCTCTATATCGGGTCTCTTGGGGCCAATGAATTGGGCGTCAAAGACATCAGAAATGAGAAGTTCTAGCCATGGTTGGATATGATCCGCTTGATGAAATGAAATCATTCACCGCCAAAGG
>JAZGEB010000346.1:0-3849 GCA_036478515.1 Parvularculaceae bacterium
CACCACGTTTGGACGCGATCATCTCTTCGGTGTCTTCATCCACAATGACTTTTAGAACTTCCATATCGACATTGCCACCAAGCTGAATGTCGGTGCCACGCCCGGCCATATTCGTGGCGATGGTAACTGCACCGGGGATCCCGGCTTGGCCAATAATTTCGGCTTCTTGCTCGTGGAACCTAGCATTGAGGACGTTATGGGGGATCGGTTCTTTGCGGCTGCTAAGTTCAGCGAAGCGCTTAGCGCGGTCGCGTAGTGTGGCAATAATCTCGTCATTTTTACCGGGCTTTAAGCCATCTGCCTGAGCTTCGGCGGTCTTGGCAAGTTCTTTGAAATATTGCTTGGACGCCAACAGGCCGGACAGCAATTCAGACTTTTCAATTGAGACCGTGCCGACCAAGATCGGTTGGCCGCGATCATAACAATCGGCGATTTGGGTGACGATGGCTTTGTATTTTTCTTCCGCAGAAATATACAGCTCATCATCCCAGTCTTCCCGGGTGATCGGTCGATTGGTCGGAACTTCGAGCACGTTGAGTTTATAGATTTCCTGAAATTCACCTTCTTCGGTGACAGCCGTCCCGGTCATGCCGGCGAGGGTTTCGTAGAGGCGGAAATAATTCTGGAAGGTGATTGAGGCGAGGGTGACATTTTCGGGCTGAATTTCGACCCCCTCTTTGGCCTCAACTGCTTGGTGCAAGCCATCTGACCAGCGCCGACCATCCATCATCCGGCCGGTAAATTCGTCAATAATGACAACCTTGTTGTCTTTGACGATGTAGTCTTTGTCCTTCTGGAACATCTTTTGTGCCCGCAGCGCATTTTGGACATGGTGAACAATGCCGACATTTTGCGCTTCGTAGAGGCTCTCGCCTTCGAGCAAATCGGCTTCTGACAGCAATTGCTCGACATGTTCATTGCCGTCTTCGGTCAATGTTATGCCGCGCTGTTTTTCATCGATTTCAAAATCATCTTCGGTCAGGAGCGGGATCAATTTGGCGACGGCGAGATAGAGGTCTGACTTGTCTTCGGTCGGGCCGGAAATGATCAAGGGTGTCCGGGCTTCATCGATCAGGATCGAATCAACTTCATCGACAATCGCAAAGTGATGCCCGCGCTGGACCATTTCTTCCATCGATGACTTCATATTATCTCGCAAATAGTCGAAGCCGAGTTCATTATTCGTACAATAAGTGACATCGGCGCCGTAAGCTTGGCGACGTTCGGGATCAGACAGATCGTGGACGATCACCCCGGTGGTGATGCCGAGGCGTTCAAACACACGCGCCATCCATTCAGCATCGCGGCTGGCCAGATAATCATTGACCGTGACGATATGGACCCCGCGGCCGGTGAGGGCGTTGAGATAGGCGGGCATGGTAGCGACAAGGGTCTTGCCCTCGCCGGTCTTCATTTCGGCAATATCGCCAGAATTGAGGACCATGCCGCCAACCAATTGGACATCATAAGGGCGCAAGCCGAGGGCCCGTTTAGAGGCCTCGCGCACAGCCGCAAAGGCTTCAACCAGCAAATCCTTCAGGGTTTCGCCATCTTGATACCGTTTTTTGAAACTATCAGTCTGGTCAATCAGTTGTTGATCCGTCAGGGCAGCCATTTGCTCCTCAAGAGCATTTATGGCGGCAACGTTCTTAGAGTAAGGTTTTAGACGCCGGTCATTGGATGAACCAAATATTTTCTTCGCGATGTTAAGAAGGGCCATGTATATCTGCCTGGTCTGCTTTCCAATGGGTGGGCCGAAGCCTCCGGTTGAGATGAAAAAGACGCGTTTAAGAGACGCGGCTATGAACTCGTGAGACATAAGGAGGCCCTGTTAGAGTGTCAACGAAGGTGACCAAGGAAGATGCCTGAAAAAGTGCCAACCCAAGATTTACCTCATAATGGGTCGACAAATGGGCCCGCTGACCCGTCCGATCCATCGGTGCGGCTGGAGCGGTTATCACCATTGGCGTCCACCGCTGTGGCTCCATATCAAAAGTCAAAAGCCCAGATCCGCCAAGCGACCTTTATTGACCGACTATCCTTGTGGGCCCAATCCGGCGATGGTATCGCGTTTTTGGCGGTTTTGGGCCTCGTGCTTATTTTTGGGACATTATGGTTGATCGATGATGCGATGCGACCACCAGTCCCGGCTGGCGCTGACAACAGGCCGCAGCTTTCGGCTGACTTCGGGACTGAAGATCCGATATTGGCGCTGGTGCGCGGGGCGCCGGTTAAACTATCGCATGTGCGCGAATTTGCCCGCCAAACTGACGCTGCGGGGGTGGAAGAGCTCACCGCGGTGACGGCTTTGGAGCGCGGCTTGGTGGGCGATTTGGTCGATCAACAATTGCTGGCTGAGGCGGCAATTACCTCCGGCACGGCGCGCATGGCGGATGTCACCGGACGGATTAATATCGCGCGCCAACGGATATTGGCGAGTGCCATGCTGGAATCGGAAGTTGAGCGATTGGTCACCCCAGAAACGGCGCGGGCCATATTTGATCGCCAGCAAGCGGCCTTGGCCCAAGGGGATGAGGTGAGGGCGCGCCATATTCTGCTCGAAGATGCTCAAACGGCAGCACAGTTACACAACGCTTTGCAACAAGGGGTTCTGTTTGAGGAGGTTGTTGGGACCTACTCAAATGATCAAAACACCAAGTTCAAAGGAGGGGATTTGGGCTATTTCACCTTCGCGATGATGGATCCGGCGATTTCCAAAGCTGCCTTTAACACCAAAGTCGGGGAGTATGCGGCGCTATTTCAATCGGCAAAGGGCTGGCATATTTTGCAAGTAAGAGGGCGCAGGCGAGCAGCGGCACCAAGCTATGTTGAGTCAAAAGATGACCTCATGGCGTTTTTAAAATTGAAAGCCATCGACCGGACAGTCACCGATCTTCGGAAACAAGCGGATGTTGTTTTTGCCGAGGTCGTGTCGGTGCAACCGGCGCAAGAAACGGCTGACCCAGATGCGACATCGCAACAGTCACCGCCAGAAGTAAAATAACTCATACGGATGATATTGGTTTATTTTTTTATTAACCATATGTGAATAAAGATATCTATTCCCTTAAAATTGACTTGATTATTTAAAGGAATTTTAAGCTGATTGGGCGAGAATGAGGCAGAACTATGACGAAAATATTGCTCGTTGCGGCCTGCGCGCTGATTGATCGAGATGGTAGAATCCTTTTGGCGCAAAGGCCAAAAGGTAAGGCAATGGCAGGTCTCTGGGAGTTTCCAGGGGGTAAACTTGAACCGGGAGAAACCCCGGAGGCGGCTATTGTTCGCGAATTAAAGGAAGAGCTTGGAATAGATACTGAAAAATCTTGTTTGGCGCCATTGGCTTTTGCCTCGCATGGTTATGAAGATTTTCATCTTCTTATGCCACTTTACGTCTGCCGGAAATGGGCTGGGGTGCCAACAGGACTAGAAAAACAGAAGATCGCTTGGGTGCAAAAAGAAAAATTAGGCGACTATAAAATGCCGCCAGCAGATATACCGCTGGTTGCTCAATTAAGGGATTTGTTGTGATGAGAGTACGACATCGTTCAGTAAACCGTTTGTTTCGGTTGTTTGCTGAGAACAAAGAAGGCGCAACAGCGATTGAGTACGGCTTGATCGTCGGACTTCTGGCGATCGCAGTTGCTGGTTCTTTGACGTCTACGAGCGGCTCCATGAAAGATGCTTGGACTCATATTGAGACTGAGGTAAATGGCGCTATGAATAACACAACGCCATAAAAGACCATTGAATATTTTTAAAATCTGCCCTTTGACTATGCGGTCTAGGGCCGTTTTTTTTGGGTGTCTTTAATTGCCTGTTGCATTGATTGTTGGGCCGAGCCTGGTT
>JAZGEB010000347.1:0-4088 GCA_036478515.1 Parvularculaceae bacterium
TCTGCTTGCCGGCATTAATCAGATCGGCATCAACTTGCGACTCTAAAGGAAAAGGCCCCATACCGAGCATCCCGTTTTCCGATTGCAATGTCACATCCATCCCATCTGGAATATGATTGGCGACCAAAGTCGGGATGCCAATGCCAAGATTGACATAAAACCCGTCTTGCAATTCACCAGCGGCCCGCGCTGCCATCTCATTGCGATCCCATCCAATACGATCAGCCATCGGCTACGCCTCCGCTTTTTCGCGGATTGTCCGCTGTTCAATTCGTTTTTCAAAACTGCCTTCAACCAAGCGCTGGACAAAAATGCCCGGCGTATGAATGTGGTCGCCATCAAGCTCCCCAAGGGGCACAATTTCCTCGACCTCAGCGATCGTGACTTTGCCAGCCGTGGCCATCATCGGGTTAAAATTACGGGCGGTCTTGCGAAACACGAGATTGCCTTGCGGGTCGGCTTTCCAAGCTTTGACCAAAGCGACATCCGCCTTCAATCCGGTTTCTAAAATGTAGGTCTCGCCATCAAACTCTTTATGTTCCTTGCCTTCAGCAATTTGGGTGCCGACACCGGTTTTGGTGTAAAACCCGGGAATGCCAGCGCCGCCCGCGCGGATGCGCTCGGCCAACGTGCCTTGCGGATTAAACTCAATCTCTAATTCACCAGCCAAATATTGGCGCTCAAATGTGTCGTTCTCGCCGACATAAGATGAGACCATTTTTTTGATCTGGCGAGTTTGCAATAATAGTCCAAGGCCAAAATCATCAATCCCGGCATTATTGGATATCGCCGTGATGTTGCTGGCGCCGCTATCGCGCAAAGCGACGATCAGGTTTTCAGGCAGGCCGCACAGGCCAAACCCACCGGCCATCACCGTCATCCCGTCAAAGGCCAGCCCGTCCAGCGCAGCGGCAGCACTTTTGTAAATCTTACTCATCGAAAAGCTCTCCTTAGCCCAGTTTCTAGGCCGTGATATAGCCTGATGGGATAAGAGTTAAAAGCCTTGTTTTTTTTGGCCATTCAATATGTGCCCGGCTTATTCAGCGGCAAGGGTTGCTGCGGCCTGGTCGTCTTTGGTTTCATCTGCCAGTTTGGCACTGCGCAGGAGTTTTTGCATGGTTTCACGTCCAGCTTCGGGACCATCGGTTTTTTGCATGATCAGACGATCTTTGTCCCGACGGCGAAATTCTGCTTGCAAATCAGCAATATCAAATTCGGAAAAACCAATACCGGACAGGGCTTTTCCCGCTAATGCCATACTGCCATCAAAGGTCTCACGGACAATACCGTCAATTTGGAGATCCAGTAGACCAATTTCATGAAGGCGATCAAATGCCCTGAGATAAATTTTGACACTGTTATTCACCGCTCTGATCGCAGCAGCACCTTTGTGCACCGCGTCGCGATCATCCATGGCAAAGATAATCACATCCGCATCTCCAGCTCCGGCCGATAACAACAGGCCGGTATTCGAGCCATCGCCATAATAAACCTTGGCCCCAAACCTGGCTGCAGCTCTAATCCGTTTAGGGTCATGGTCAATCGCTGTCACATCGACGCCGGCCCCGATCAACAATTGCGAGACAATCTGACCGACACGGCCATAGCCAACCACCAAAGCCCGGCCCTTCATTTTTTCAAGATGGTCAACATTATGCATCGACACTTTTTCTTTGCTAACCCGGTCTGAAATCAGCAGTAATATCGGCGTCAACGCCATCGAGAGCGTAACGATAGCAGAGATGAGCGAGGCAAAGTCATCGCTGAAAATACCTTGCGCGACGCCAAGAGAGAACACGACAAAAGCAAATTCACCGCCTTGGGACAAGGTCAGCGCCGTGCGCAAGGCAACCGGATGCGTTGATTTTAGCACTTTGGCCAGAAGATAGATAATAATTGCTTTTATCATCGCCAAGCCAAGCGCGCCAAGGATCACAATCCACCATTTTGACGCGATCAGGGGCAAATCAAGCTGCATCCCGACGCCAATAAAGAACAGCCCGAGCAAAAGCTCCCGGAACGGATTAATATCTGACTCTATTTGGTGGCGATAAGAACTCTCCGCCAACAGCACCCCCGCCAAAAAGGCGCCAAGAGCCATAGAGAGGCCAACACTGGAAACCGCCAGCGCCGTCGCTGCGACCACAAATAACGCCGTTGCCGCAAAAGCTTCACGGGATTTTGATTGCGCGACTAATCTGAACACCGGATCGAGGACAAAGCGCGCAATTAAAATCACCGCGATGATGACGCCAATCACCAAGGCGAATTTTTGCACCGAAAAAGCGCCTTCCGTCCCGACCGCCTCCCCCGCTGCAACCAAAGGGATCGCGGCCAAAAGCGGGATTACCGCCAAATCTTGAAACAGCAAAATCGAAAAGGATCTGCGGCCATGAGGCATTTCCAGTTCTTTTTTCTCCGTCAACATGGCCAGCGCAAAAGCGGTCGACGAGCAGGCCAAGGCAAAGCCAGCAATCATCGCTGGCCCCATAGGCAAAATATTTGTGTATGAAAGACCCGCCGCAATTACCAAGCCGGTCAGGCCCATCTGGGCCGCGCCAAGGCCAAAAATTTGCTGGCGCATTTGCCACAATCGTTTGAAGCTCAACTCCAAGCCAATAATAAACAGGAACAAAACCACGCCGAGTTCCGCGACATGAAACACGCCCTCCTCGGCATGTAACAGACCAAGCCCATGCTGGCCCAGCAACACCCCGGCTACTAAAAAGCCAATGATGGTTCCGAGCTTTAAATGATTAAACAAGGGCACACACACAGCCGTCGCGCCCAGATAAGTCGCTGCTTCAATTAAAAATGTGTTGTCTACCACCGCTGCCATTTTTTGGGGTCTCTCCTCCCGTTGAAATTCATCTTTTTTAATCGACCAAGGCCACCCAATCGCTGGACCGGAACAATATTGCGCACCCGACATCCCCCTTTAGGGCAATATACGTGTCGCTTCCTAATAAGAAATTGACGTAAAATTTTGGAATATATGTAAGTTAGCAGAATCAGGTTGTTTTTTCAAGTGACAGTTTTATTACAACGTTTACTGAGGAACTATATGGCCCAATCTGCTGCCCGCTTCGACCAATGCCCACAACACTCGATCATCAAACTGTTCTGGCGTATGGTCTTCATCCCCGCAGGTTAATATCGTCATCGCCTGTTGGTGACTTGCGTGTTGAACACCCAGACGCAACTCAACATAAGCACTGGCCACAGAGACAATTTTAGCTTCCAGCGGGATCAGCCGTCCATGAGTGCCGGAAGGCCAACCGCTGCCATCAACGCGCTCATGGGCATAGAGGCAGATCATCGCCGCCAATTGAAAGAACGGACCGTCATAAAGCGATAAAAGCCGCGCACCTTGCACCGGGTGTTGCCGGTAGAGGACAAGTTCTGCCGGGTTTAAGCCATGTGGTGAATTTGAGATCATCGGCGGCAGGCAGGTCAGGCCAATATCTTTCAGCCGGGCGGCATGGCCAATATCGGTCGCCAACGCCATTTCCATCCCTAATGTTCTCGCCAGTAAAGCCGAGGCCCGCCCGACCATCAACTGCTTTGTTTTAAGGCTACTGACAGCTTGATCAGATTGCTGACTATCCAGCAAGGCCTCGACAGCATGGTGCTGGCGCATCACATCTGCTTCAACTTTGACCGCCTCGCCCATCTCAGCCTCCTATCTGCCAAAATATAACCGCCGGCAAATAATGGCGGCCATTTGCAAATAAATGGTTAATCGAAATTAACTGTTTGACCCAGCCAATCCGAGCAGCGGCTGAAATCCGCTGGCAATATTGATATTTTGCACCGCTTGGACCGCCGCTCCTTTTAAAAGATTGTCGCCAACGCTGACAATCACCGCGCCATAGCCATCTTGCGTCATCTGAAATCCGCCAATAATCGCCCCCGGTTGACCAATGCTGTCTTTCAATGTCGGCGGCGCATCTTGAACCTGGATCAAATCATGTGATCGGTAGACTTCGCGATAAAGATCGACCAGCTGATCGCGCGAAACAGATGTCTCAAAACGAAGATGCACACTCACCAGCAGACCGGAAAAAGCCGGATGTACATGCGGCGTA
>JAZGEB010000348.1:0-2523 GCA_036478515.1 Parvularculaceae bacterium
AGTGAATTTCACCGTCTTCGAGCTTGGCGACCTCATCGATGCTGGCTTTTTCGTCGCTAAGTTCTGGTTCTGGTGTGGTGTCGGGCGTGTTTAGCTCAAGGGGCGGTTCGGGCTCATTTTCATCAAACACACGCGATAGTCGATTTTGCAATTTGCGGGCATTGGCCGCAACCGCTGCTGCTGCTTTGGCTTCTTCAATTTCTTTGCGTTGGTCGGCCAGTTCTATTTCAGCTTTAGCTGTGGCCTCTCTGGCGTCGCGGGCTTTTTTGGCAGCTCGAATTTTTGCAACTTCGCGCGCTTTTAATTTTTTCTCGCGGATCGCTTTTTTCGCGGCTTCAATTTTTTTGGCTCTGATCTCGTCTTCAGATAAGGTTTTGTCGTCACTTTGAGCTTCGGCGATTTGATCCGACTTTTGTGGTTTTCCCCCTTTTTCGGTGGTCACCATATCTGGCTGGTCTTGCTTGTCCGCCGCATATTGCGCTCGCAATTGTTCTTGCTCCAACGGATCAAGTCCCAAGGCAGATCGTACCGTATTGACGGTGTTCATGGCAAAGCCTTGCAAGTCGGAGACACCGGCCATGAAGTTGCCTTGCGCGGCGGTAAAGCCGAGGCTCGACAAGGCGGTCAGGGAGGGTTGATCTTCGACCCCAACAGCGACGATGCGCGCATTGTTCGATTTGGCCATTTCCAGCAATTCAGAAATCGCCGTCAGGCCGGGGCCGCCACGTACGGTTCGGGCAAAGCGTAAGATCGCAGAGCCGCCCGTTTTCACCTCAGCAAATGGGAACGGCGACAAGTCGCGCAGCGCTTCATTGGCGCGGCCGCGGATTTCTATCGCGAGGGGGCAGCCGGTTTTGGTCAGCGCCGCAAAGGATTTATTGGCGTCGGGAATAGTCGTTGGTGTTGGTGGGAGCGGACATTCCAAGGTCAGCAATTTTGCCGGGAACTTTTTCGCCTTGAGGTATTTTTTCAACCATGCAGGAAAGCTCTCATCGGTGAGATCACTCAGCGACAAATTGACCGATAGGCCCGGCCCATTGGTGCCGCGCCAGCCGATATAATGTTCAATCGCGGTCTCGATGACATGACGGGTCAGTTCGCCCATTCGGCCTTGGGTTTCGAAAAACGAAATAAACGCGCCCGGCGGCAAGACGCCAAGCCCCGGATGCGTCCATCGCACGAAGCTTTCCATGCGCAGCAAGGAGCCATCAGCCATTGCAAAAATGGGTTGGAATATCACATCGAAATGGTTGTTTTTCAACGCATTATCGATATCGACATTGGTAAGGCGTACCGCCTGTGCGCCCATGGGCTTCGCTCCTGTCGCGACCTTTTAAGTCGAGGCGGTTTGCCCGCCGGTCATATGCTTCTCCCCCACAAGGATCATGGCTTAGCCAAAAATCCTTAAAATCTGGCGAAGGTCCAAGCCTCATAGGTTAATTTAGTCTTATGGATTGAGTCGCATCGCTATGGGAAGAGGGCACGTTATTTGAGCTCACGGCGCGAAAGAGCGCCTCCGCTAGGGCGGCGCATCAGCGCCGGAGCTGCCGTCGCAGCTCTTGGGTGTTTACTTAAACATTGCTGGTGAAAACCTAAGAGCTGCGACTGCAGCTCCGGGTGCTAGCCCGCCCCAGCCGGAGCGCCCTTGGCGCGTGAGGCAAAAAAAGTAAACCGCCAGGCAGGATCCCATCGGTTAAGTAGGACCGACATGCCTAGCGGCCGCAGGGCGGGCTGACCTTGGGAGAACGGCGCATATAATGCGCGAGATCAGCCTTTGTGCATAAGAGGCGCTGTCATCCGCATGAGGTGTTAGGGACCGCATGCAACGCCTCCCCCTAGAGGTGGGGAGCGACAGGGCTGCGGACAAATTAAAGCGCGGTAAGCTCTTGGTTTGCGCTTGCCTTGAACACAGCCTAAACCCTTAGAATATGGCTAATTTTCTAACCCTGATGCGGATCGTGCTGATCCTTCCCTTCGCGGCTTGTTTCTTTTTACAAGGGGATACCGCGCGGTGGCTGGCTTTTGCGCTGTTTATGCTGGCAGGCCTCACTGACTTTTTCGACGGCTATGTCGCCCGCAAGTTCAATCAGACCTCGGCTTTGGGCGCAGCGCTGGACCCGATAGCTGATAAGCTGCTCACCGGCGCAGCATTGTTATTGCTCGCCTATGCGGGGCTGACCCCGGGCTGGCATATGGCGGCATCAGTGGCCATTTTGATGCGTGAAATTTTGATTTCTGGTCTGCGCGAGGCCGTGGCGGGCCAGGCCGGTGTGGCGTTTCCGGTGACCCAATTGGCTAAATGGAAGACCACTTTTCAGTTCATAGCACTGGCGATCTTGATCGCCCCGGTCACCGGCCTGCTGCATAATGTTGGCCTCGGCTTGTTCTGGCTCGCTGCAATTCTCACTGTTTGGACCGGGTTTGGCTATGTCACAACGGCGCTCAGAGCCCTGAAATAAGGGCGTTGAAATAAGCTTGAAATTAACCACCAAGCTGGCAACACTCAGGCAATGGCAAAGATCA
>JAZGEB010000349.1:0-6722 GCA_036478515.1 Parvularculaceae bacterium
CGCAGGTCTTTGAGATTGAGCAATAGCAGGTCTTCATCTTCGGCGAGGCGGAAGGCGAGGACCAAGACCCCCTCTTGGGTGTCGTTACAATTCAACAATCGCGCGAGGAGTAATGGCCCCATCTCGGTAATGGTTGTGCGAATCGGGTGGCCCTGGTCGCCATAGAGGTCCCAAAAAGTGGTCGGATAAGCGGTTGGGGTGTAATCCTCAAGGCCAACAGTTTGCGCCCGGTCGGTCAGAAAGCCTTTAAACGGGCTGGTCGCAGCAATGCCTGATAAGTCGCCTTTTACATCGGCCATGAACACGGGCACGCCGGCATCAGAAAACCCTTCGGCAAGTATTTGAAGCGAAACGGTTTTCCCGGTTCCGGTCGCGCCAGCAATGAGGCCATGACGATTGGCATATTTGAGCGTCATCGCGACGCGGGATTCGGCTTTGCCTATGAAGATATCTGCTTGTTTTGTTGGTTGATCTTGCATTTTATCTCGCAATGTTAACGTTTTCCTATGCCCGCTTACCTCTTTTTGCGCCCGGAAAACAAGGCGTTGCGGGAAAATTCCCGCAAACCTTTCCAGCTCGTAAGGTAAATGTTGAGTTTTGTGGAAGAATCGTTAATATCACACACTGCCCATTGGGGGGCGTATCTGGAACTTAAGGAAATTGAAAAATGTTGAGATGGTTATTGATCCTGCTCGTAGCGATCGCAGGGATCGTCTTCGCCATGAAATTCATGGGGAAAGACGTAACAGACTTAAAAGAAGTCGCTAGTGAAGCTGCTGGGGATGTAGCTGACAAGGCTGGCGAAGTTGCTGGTGACGTTGCCGATGCTACTGGCGATGCTGTTGAAGGCGCTGCGGATGTTGCTGGCGATGTTGCCGACGCTACTGGCGAAATGGCTGGTGATGTTGCAGACGCGACTGGCGATGCTGTTGACGGTGCAGTTGATGCTGCTGGCGAAATGGCTGGTGACGTTGCCGACGCTGCTGGGGATGCAGTTGAAGGCGCTGCCGATACAGCTACTGAAATGGTCGACGACGTTGTTGACGGTGCCGAAGAGGTTGTTGAAGAAGTTGTTGAAGATGCAACTGATGAAGCAGCTGAAGGCGGCGAAGAAGCCGATTCTGATCAGTAATTCTTGGTTACGATTTTATTAAAGGCGCGCCCTCATACCTATGAGGGCGCGTTTTTCTTTGGGCAGATCCTTATTTTTCGACCTCCTAAGACAATTTTAAGTCTCCTCTGTCACTCTACCCCCCTATCAGCAGGGGAACTCATCCTATGAGTAATGCACTTATTGACCTCAACCATCTTGACCGCTACGTCGCGGGCGATCGCATTTTGCGCGATGAAATCCTTGGGATTTTTGAAGAGCAAGCGGATATGTGGATCAAAATGCTTAATCCAAATCAGGAAGATGCTGCGTGGAAAGATGCCGCGCATGCCTTGAAAGGCGCGTCACGAGGGGTTGGCGCCTGGGAAGTCGGCGATCTTTGTCAACAAGCAGAATCACTGGTTGGCGAAGAACATCGCGATATTGCCAAGCGCTCTATTCTCCTCGAAGATCTACGCAATAAGGTGATGGAAACTGTCGACGAAGTAAAACGTCTGCGCAACGCATCGTAAAACTGGTATAAACACCCTATCTTTCAATGACCAACATTGAAAAGGGGTGATTTATTTCCGGACCGTCTATTCTTATTCTTATTCTTCTCGTCGCAGCTATCTTAGGATGGCTGCTTTTGCGTGCGCGTCAAAAAGGTCAGCGTCGGGCGGGATTGCGCGCAACCGGGCTGTCGCTGGCGTGGCGTCAGATCATCGCAGCCCAGTTGCCAATCTTCGCTAAGCTGCCGCTCGATTTGCGCCGCCGGCTTGAGGGCTTGATCAATCAGTTTATCGATGAGGTGACATTTGTTGGCTGTGAGGGCCAAGAGATCACCGACAAGGTCCGGGTTACCATAGCGGCCCAAGCCTGTTTGCTGATCGTCAATAAGCCAAACCGCTGGTACAAGACCCTCGACACGATTTATGTCTATCCCAGTGCATTTAAAAGTCAGGTTACGGAATATGGCGGGTTCTTAAAAACTGAAAAGGAAGTCGTGCGCTTGGGCGAAAGTTGGGAGCGCGGGCCGGTGGTGCTGGCCTGGGACCATAGCGCTTATGGCGGATTTATGCCCGATGATGGGGCGAATGTGGTGTTCCACGAATTTGCCCATCAATTAGACCAGCAATCCGGGGCGATGGATGGGGCGCCATTGCTCGATCGGGAGCAGAACGCTGGCCAATGGGGCCGGGTGATGCAAGCGGCGTTTGAGCGTCATAAGGCGGCGCTGGAGCGCGGCCAAAAACCGCTGATTGATCCGTATGGCGCGAGCGCGCCGGCGGAGTTTTTTGCCGTCGTCACCGAGCTGTTTTTTGAGCGCCCCCACGACTTGCGAAAAGCTGAGCCGCACGTCTATCGGGAAGTGGCAGAATACTTTAAACTCGACCCAGCGACTTGGGAGATGGCTTAAGAGGTGAGCAAGGTGGCAACATTCAGACAGAAGCTTCAAGGGCGGTGGAAGATGGTTTTTGCAGCGCTTATCGGTTTGAGTTTACTGGCGTTTTATGGCTTGCGTCAGCCCGCGCTAGAGGGCAATTGGGAGCCGCATCTGATCGACCAATCTTCGATTGCGATGTCATCGGATGATTTCGAGATCAGCAATATTCATGATTGGTTTTATGATCACAAAGGCCCGGTACGCCAGCAGGTTGTGACGCAAAGATATCGCTTCGATAGTGTGCAGGACATCTGGTTTTTCGTCGAACCGTTCGAAACCAATGATGCCATTGCCCATACCATGCTGATGTTTCGGTTTGCCGATGGTCGGCTATTGGGCTTAACTATCGAAGCGCGCAAGGAAGTGGGCGAGACTTATTCAGCGCTTGGCGGCATGGCGCGAAAATTTGAGCTGCTTTATATCTGGAATAGACCCTCGGATATGTTATCGCGCCGCGCTGCGTTTTTGCAGCATAAAATTTATGCCTACCCATTGGATGTGCCGCAAGCGGAGCAAATCAATTTGCTCAAAAGTCTGATCGTAAAAACCAATGGGTTGGTCGAGAGGCCGCGCTTTTATAATACGTTGCGCCATAATTGTACCAATGAATTTGCCCAGTCAGCGGGCCTACTCTGGGGGCCTGCTCATGTGCTGACCGGCCGGGCGCCAAAATATCTTGCCGGCAAGGGCTATATCGACGCGGCGGCAGCAGGGCGAAAAATCGATATTTCTGACGCCGTGGCAGCGATACCCTATGACAGATTTGAGAGCGACCTGTCGACTTACCTGGATCAATTGAGGTAGACGCGGGGCTGGTATACGCTAGAACAGAAATTATCTTTCAAAACCGGAGAATACAATGCCCCAAACTCATGGTCACTTCATCAATGGCAAATTAGTCGAAGGCGCATCCGGGCGCTTTCATGACGTCTTAAACCCGACAATTGGCGAGGTCCAAGCCCAAGTGGCGTTGGCTAGCACGAGCGAAGTAACCGACGCAGTCGATGCCGCAGCTGCAGCGTTTCCCGGATGGGCCGCGACCAACCCCCAACGCCGGGCGCGGGTGCTGTTCAACTTCAAAGCGCTGGTCGAAAAGGATATGGACAATCTGGCTCGGCTGCTGTCCAGCGAGCATGGCAAAACCCTGCCAGATTCTAGAGGCGATGTGCAACGCGGGCTCGAAGTGATCGAATTTGCCTGCGGCATTCCGCACTTACAAAAAGGCGATTTCACCCTTGGCGCGGGGCCGGGCATCGATATTTATTCAATGCGCCAACCGCTCGGGGTTTGCGCTGGCATCACGCCGTTTAATTTTCCGGCGATGATCCCGATGTGGATGTTCGGTGTGGCGATCGCCTGCGGCAATACTTTTGTCAACAAACCCTCTGAGCGTGATCCGTCAGTGCCCTTGCGACTGGCTGAATTAATGCTCGAGGCGGGCGCTCCCGCAGGCGTGCTCAATGTCGTCAATGGCGACAAGGAAGCGGTTGATGCGTTGATCGAAGACCCCCGGGTCGAAGCGTTGAGCTTTGTTGGCTCGTCCGATATTGCGCAATATATTTATACCCAAAGCGCGGCGCGCAACAAAAGAGTACAAGCCTTTGGCGGCGCTAAAAACCATATGATCATTATGCCCGATGCGGATATGGAAAACGCGGTCAACCAACTTGTTGGCGGCGCTTATGGCTCGGCGGGGGAGCGCTGCATGGCGACCCCGGTGGCGGTACCGGTTGGGGTTGAAACCGCTGATCGGCTGGTTGAGATGATCAAGCCGCGGGTTGAAAGCTTGAAAATTGGTCCGTCTTTGAGTGAAGACTCAGACCTTGGGCCATTGGTCACTGCTCAGCACAAGGAACGTGTGGCAAATTATATCCAGATGGCAATTGATGAAGGCCAAGAGTTGGTGATTGATGGCCGCGACTTTTCGCTGCAGGGTTATGAAAATGGATACTTCATGGGCGGCACCTTGCTTGATCATGCAAAGCCCGGGCATAAATCTTATGATGAAGAGATTTTCGGACCGGTATTGCAAATCGCCCGGGCGGAGACTTTTGAGGACGCTGTGGCGTTGCCGTCAAACCACCAATATGGCAATGGCGTGGCGATATTTACCAGCAATGGCGCTGCTGCCCGAGAATTTGCAGCGCGCGTGAATGTCGGCATGGTCGGTGTCAATGTACCGATCCCCGTGCCGTTGGCCTATCACACATTTGGCGGCTGGAAACGCTCGTCCTTTGGCGACACTAATCAGCATGGCACTGAAGGGGTGAAGTTTTGGACCAAGGTCAAAACCGTGACCCAGCGCTGGCCGGACGGCGTGCAGGGTTCTGATTTTGTTATTCCAACGATGAAATAAGGGCAGGGGTCAAAAAAATGGATTTCTCGCTTTCAGAAGATCAACAGATGATCCAGGACATGGCCCGGCGTTTTGCCGCCGATGCCTTGGCGCCCCATGCGGAAGAATGGGATGAGCAAAAACATTTTCCCTTGGATGTGATTAAATCGACCGCCGAGCTTGGGCTGCTCGGAATATATACCAGAGAAGATGTTGGCGGCTCTGGGCTTGGCCGGCTCGATGCGGCTTTGATATTTGAAGCCCTGTCTGGTGGTTGCACCTCAACCGCCGCGTTCATGTCGATCCATAATATGTGTAGCTGGATGATCGATCGGTTTGGCGCAGAAGGCTTGCGACAAAAATATTGCCCCGACTTAACGGCGGGCAAGTTGATTGCCAGCTATTGCCTGACCGAACCGGGGTCTGGCTCAGATGCGGCGGCGCTGCGCACGACAGCCAAGCTTGATGGGGCTGATTATATTTTGAACGGGGCAAAAGCATTTATTTCTGGCGCTGGTGTCTCTGACCTCTATATCGTCATGGTCCGCACCGGCGGTGATGGCCCCAAGGGTATCTCGGCGGTTGTCGTCGAAAAAGATATGGCAGGCTTATCGTTTGGCGCGAATGAGCGTAAAATGGGCTGGAACTCGCAACCAACTGCGGTGGTCTCATTCGATAATGTCCGTATACCGCTGACCAATCGTATTGGCGATGAAGGCGATGGTTTTAAATTTGCGATGATGGGGCTGGATGGCGGACGGCTCAATATTGCCGCTTGCTCTCTTGGCACAGCAGATCAGGCGCTGAAACTTGCGCTAGATTACACCAATGAGCGCCACGCCTTTGGCAAAAAACTCAATCAGCAACAAGCGTTGCAATTCAGGCTGGCGGATATGGCGACCGAGCTCGAAGCCGCAAGGGGACTGCTTTATCAAGCCGCATGGAAGCTCGACCATAAAACGCCGGATGCATCCAAATTTTGCGCCATGGCCAAGAGGCTGGTCACCGATACCGGGTTTGACGTCGTTAATCAGGCGCTGCAACTTCATGGCGGCTATGGCTATTTGCGCGATTATCCGCTTGAGCGAATGCTGCGCGATGTCCGTGTGCATCAGATTCTTGAAGGTACCAATGAGATTATGCGGCTGATAATTGCCAGAGATTTACTGAAAGATTATCAATCATGAGTGATATCGAGTTTGACCAGCAGGGCGATTGGGGGGTGATTACGCTGACCCGTGAAAAAGCGCTGAACGCCCTGACATGGGACATGGTCAAGGACATGTATGCGCAATTTATCATCTGGGCCCGGGATGATGCGATAAAAGCGGTGATGGTGTGCGGTGCTGGGGAAAAAGCCTTTTGCGCTGGCGGTGATGTTGTGTGGATGCACGGTGTCGCCCGGGAAAACCCGGCTGATGTCATTCCGTTTTTTCGCGATGAATACCGGCTCAACACGTTGATTAAAGAATATCCCAAGCCCTATGTGGCGATGATTGATGGTATTTTCATGGGCGGCGGCGTTGGTATATCCGTTCACGGAGGATACCGGATTGCGGGAGACCGAACGATGTTTGCGATGCCTGAAACCGGCATTGGCATGTTGCCTGATGTTGGTGGCGGACATTTTCTCGCGCGATTGCCCGGTGGTCTTGGGCTTTATTACGGCCTGACCGGCGCGCGGGCAAAAGCTGCCGATTGTGTCGCCAGCGGCGTCGCGACCCATTATGTGCCCAGCATGATGCAGGAAAGTATGATCGCAAGTTTGATTAGCGCCAATTTGGGCGAGGCGGCGGAGACGGCCATCCAATCAGTGTTGTTTGATTTTGACACCAGTCCGAGTGAAGTGC
>JAZGEB010000350.1:0-6575 GCA_036478515.1 Parvularculaceae bacterium
AGCAACGCCATCAAGAGCGCAAAAATCACGATGTCTGTTGCCCCTGTTAATGTAAATAGCAATGGACATCCTGCCTATAGTGCCGTTGGATTGCCTCAAAGCAAGTATTTTGACGGCAAAGAATTTGTCCTGAAATTTCATGCAAGCTGACAATTCAAGGCCTCTATCCCCGGGCCAAATATCACCGCCAACTGTCCGACAATAGACAAAGATTATGGTCGTCAGATTAACCCTGTAATTGGCAGTGCCAGAGCAAGATTGGGTGAGTTGTGGATAGACGGCAAGCCGCTTGGATTAGGGATCGATGTGTGGGCAGGAGAGGCTAATCTTGATTTTGGCATCCAGGCCAACATAACAAATGGCCGAATTCATATGCTGGCGAAAGGCTTCAACAACACCAAAATTCGCGGCGCTCAAAACAGCGCTTTACAATTTAATTCGACATCGCCAATCACCTTTGATGTTAAAAACAACTCTAGTAGCGCCGCATTTGCAATAAGTGATCCTTCCTACGGCTTTGACCTTGAATTATTGCCTGTGGCGCGGATGAAGTTAAATCTGGATTTGGGATATTATGAGTTGAAGAAAACTCTGGGGCCGTATGGTATCGACGCTCTTTCCCTTAATCTGGCATCGTTTAGCCTGCCGCACCATGCGGGCACTGTGAAGTCTCATATCTACATCCCGTAGACGATAGACTACAGTGAGGATTAAGCCGCCGGGAGGAGAGCCCGGCGGTTTTTGATTTTGCCGCGTTGCGGGGATTAATGATGCGGTGCATTTTTGATTATGGTTTTACCGCCCTGACAGTGGCCATCTTCACAGCGGCAAATAAAAGGGCGCCGCCCGCAGTGCTATTGATGGTCCTGATCACCCACGGTTTCACGCCGCTATTGGCGATGCCATGCCCTAAATATGCATAGGCCGTGTAAACGGTTATATCCATGACCACTGTTGTTAGTCCCATGATCATAATTTGCGGGATAACCGCGTATGCCAGATTGATGAATTGCGGTAATATCGCCGCAAAATATAACAGCGCTTTGGGATTTGCGAATTCAACAATAAAACCTTTGGAAAAAAGCGTGAAGCGTTTTTCTGGTATGCCGTGCGAAATTTTCAACCCACCTGACTTACTGAAAATAGCGGACAGTCCCAGATAAACTAAATAAGCAACCCCTATCCATTTGATAATTGTGAACACCAAATGCGAGGCAATGATCAGGGACGCAATACCTGTCGCCGACAAAACAAAATAAACGACATTGGCGAATGCAACGCCAAATACGCCAAAAAGCGCGCGCCGGACACCATTGCCTGAACCTTGGGTGGCGATCGTGATAGCAGCAGGGCCGGGAGAAAATATAACCACGAAAGTCGTGATCGCAAATAAGATAAAGGTGCCGAGTTCCATTTTTTCTGACCTCTTCAATATCTCACCTAGTAAGATTACCAAGCGTTCCATATCCATAGAAGCTAGCTTTGTCATGGCCGCAAAGACACCAGCACTATGACAGTGGCACAGGAAAATTTCCGGTAATGACACAAGCCGGAACCTACTCTACAGTCGATCAATGTATAATCTTGATGATAAAGATCACCTGCTGATTTTGGCGTTGAAAAAAAATAGCCGGGTTAGCCTCGTCTCCTTGGGTCGTGATATTGGGTTGTCGCGCAGCGCAACCCATGACCGTATAACACGGTTAGAAGAACTCGGCGTGATCAAGGCGTACACGGTCATTATTGATGAAAAAGCCAGGCCAATGTTACGGGCATTTCTTACAGTGAAACTGTTGGTAGGTATTGATACCGAGGTAATGGCAAGTACCGTCGCAGAAAAAGAAGGCGTTATCTCAACATATTGTTTGTCCGGTGACATCGATATGATTGTTTATTGTGAATGCAGAAATGTTACCGAGATGGCTGAGTTAAGGGACGAACTCTCGATGCTTGAAGGGATCACAGAAATAAGCACGCGAAATATCATGTCATCAATAAACGATAACTCAGGGATCCGATAAATGTCTTGACGGACATCGCCTGGCGATTTTTTTGTTGGAGAATGAGAGTTAAGCTGCGTTGCGGGATTTGGATTTTGCTCTTTTGCTTGTGGGTTTTTTATCAACGGATTTTTTCACCGTTTTTTTCGCACGCGCCTTTACGCTCGATTTTTTCTTTCCCCCAAATAATGGTTTTAGAAAATGCCCGGTGTAACTGCGCTTGACCTTTGCCACATCTTCTGGCGTCCCCGCCGCAACAATCTCGCCGCCGTCATCGCCGCCTTCGGGCCCAAGATCGATAATCCAGTCAGCCTGTTTGATCACTTCGAGATTATGCTCAATGATAATCATCGAGTTGCCCTGATCAACCAGTTCTTGCAACACTTCCATCAGCCGACGGACATCTTCAAAATGAAGACCGGTGGTCGGTTCGTCCAATATATAGAGGGTTTTGCCAGTGGCGCGCTTGGCCAGTTCTTTGGCTAGTTTGATCCGTTGCGCTTCGCCGCCAGAAAGGGTCGTGGCTTGTTGGCCAATTTTGATATAGCTGAGGCCGACCCGGTTGAGGGTATCGAGTTTCTCGCGGATTGACGGCACCGCTTTGAAAAATTTCGCCCCTTCTTCGACAGTCATGTCGAGCACATCAGCGATTGATTTATCCCGGAAGGTTATTTCCAGTGTCTCGCGATTATAGCGTTTGCCTTTGCAGGTGTCGCAGGTGACATACACATCCGGCAGGAAATGCATCTCGATTTTGACCACGCCGTCGCCTTGGCATGCCTCGCAGCGCCCGCCTTTGACATTGAACGAAAACCGACCCGGCTTATAGCCTCGGGCTTTACTTTCCGGCAGGCCGGAGAACCATTCGCGGATTGGCGTGAAGGCGCCGGTATAGGTCGCCGGGTTGGAGCGCGGGGTGCGGCCGATCGGCGATTGGTCGATGTCGATGACTTTATCGAGATGTTCGAGCCCGAGCACCTCATCATGTTTGCCGGGAACAGTCTTTGCCCGCATCAATTTTCGCGCGGCGGTTTTATAGAGGGTCTCGATGGTCAGGGTCGATTTGCCGCCGCCGGAGACGCCGGTGACGCAGGTCATTAGGCCGAGGGGAAATTCGGCGGTGATGTTTTTCAAATTATTCGCACTGGCCCCGACAACTGTTAAAGTTCGCTTGGCCCGGAATGGCCGCCGCTCTTTGGGCACCGGCACCTCGCGGCGTCCGGCCAGATAATCTCCGGTGATTGAGTTTTTATTGGCAATGATCTGTTTTGGCGTTCCTTGAGCGATGATCTCGCCGCCATGAACACCAGCCCCGGGACCAATATCAATCACATGATCCGCGGTGCGGATCGCATCTTCATCATGCTCGACCACGATCACCGAATTGCCGAGGTCACGCAAACCGCGCAGGCTGACCAAGAGCCGTTCATTGTCGCGTTGATGCAAGCCGATGGAGGGTTCATCGAGGACATATAAAACCCCGGTCAGGCCCGAGCCGATTTGCGAAGCCAGCCGAATGCGTTGGCTTTCGCCGCCGGACAACGTGCCCGATGCGCGCCCGAGGCTGAGATAGGTGAGGCCGACATTATTGAGGAATTGCAAGCGGTCGCAAATTTCTTTCAAGATCCGCTCGGCAATGGTCTTTTGTTTTTTGGTCAGCTTTTTGGCAATGGTTGAGAACCAGTCGAGCGCCTCCTGGATTGATTTTTCGGTCGTATCCGAAATCGTCAAGCCGCCGATTTTCACCGCTAACGCTGCCGGCTTGAGACGTTGGCCATGACAGGCATCGCAATCGGTTTTGGCCTGAAATTTCTCCAAATCTTCACGCACCCAATTTGAGTCGGTTTCGCGCCAGCGCCGGGTGAGATTTGGGATCACCCCTTCGAACGGTTTGACCGTTTCGTAGCGGCGCACGCCATCATCATAGACGAATTGAACATCGACGCCCTTGGTGCCGTAGAGGATAATGTCTTGTTGTTTTTTCTTCAGGGATTTCCAGCTGTCGATGATCGAGAAGCCATATTGCTCGCCGAGGGCCTTGAGAGTTTGGGTATAATAAGGACTTTGGGTTTTCGACCATGGCGCGACCGCACCGCTGCCGATTTTCGCAGCAGGGTCAGGGATGACCAAATCGGGGTCGAAATACATCTGCGTGCCGAGGCCATCGCAGGTCGGGCAGGCACCAAACGGGTTGTTGAACGAAAATAATCGCGGTTCGATTTCTTCGATTGTGAAGCCGGAGACAGGGCAGGCAAATTTGGCTGAAAAAACATGGCGCAGCGGTGCGCCTTCAGCATCTTTTTTATCGGCACTTTCTGCGATCGCAATATCATCAGCCAGATGCAGCGCTGTCTCAAAGCTTTCCGCGAGGCGGGACTCTATTCCGACTTTAATAACAATGCGATCAACGACAACATCAATGTCATGCTTGAGTTTTTTATCAAGCTTCGGCACATCCGCAATATCATAAAATTCGCCATCAACCCGGACTCGTTGAAAGCCCTTTTTCATCAGATCAGCGAATTCTTTGCGATACTCGCCTTTGCGTCCTCGGATCATCGGCGCGAGCAGATAGAACCGCGCGCCGGTCTTTTCCTTCATCAGTCGGTCGACCATTTCGGAGATGGTTTGCGAGGTGATCGGCAGACCAGTGGTCGGCGAATAAGGGATACCGACCCGGGCCCAGAGCAGCCGCATATAGTCATAAATCTCGGTCACTGTGCCGACAGTCGAGCGCGGATTGCGCGAGGTTGTCTTTTGCTCAATCGAAATTGCTGGCGACAGACCATCGATCTGATCGACATCGGGTTTTTGCATCAACTCCAGAAATTGCCTTGCATAGGCGGACAGGCTCTCGACATAGCGCCGCTGACCCTCGGCATAAATTGTATCAAAGGCGAGGGATGATTTGCCCGAGCCAGAAAGCCCGGTCACCACCACGAGCGCATCACGGGGGATCTCAACTGAGATGTTTTTGAGATTATGCTCGCGCGCGCCAGAGACACGGATTGATTTTAGAGACATGAACGGGCCTTACGGAAGGTGTGATTCAGAGGAGCGTAGCCGATAGCATGAGGCGAGCCCGGAGTCTTGCGTGACTTTGGTCTTGACGTCAAGAACAAAATGTGAACATATGCTAAGGGCGATATGCTGTTAATCATTGTGGAAAAGAATTCATTGGGCTTGTGGGCGGCATCTTTATGGTGGTGGCAAGGTTAAAATTATTTGGAGGTTATGATGGCGGGTTCAATCAATAAGGTCATTCTGGTGGGCAATCTGGGGTCCGATCCAGAAGTGCGACAGTTTAATAATGGCGGATCGGTTTGTTCCTTCTCGGTCGCCACCGGCGAGAGCTGGAAAGACAAAAACACGGGCGAGCGGCGCGAGAAAACCGAATGGCACCGGGTCTCAATTTTCAGTGAGGGACTGGTCAAGGTGGCGTCGCAATATTTGAAAAAAGGCTCGAAGGTTTACCTCGAAGGTCAACTCGAAACCCGAAAATGGCAAGATAAAGAAGGCCATGATCGCTATACCACGGAAGTTGTGTTGAAGGGTTGGAATTCCAACCTGACCATGCTCGACAGCCGCAATAGTGGCGATAGCGCTGGTGGTGGGTCTTATGGCAACCAGATTTCTGGCGGCAGTGGTGTGTCCGGCAACATGAATGGCGGCGGGATGCAAGAGGGCGGCGGCGCGCCAAGCTATGAGCTCGATGACGAAATCCCGTTTTAGGCGCCGGTCTAGAAGAGGGCGGTTCTCTTGGAATGTTATTGGTAGGACAAAAAGATGCGACGGGTAGGGCTATTACTGTTCATATTCTTCGGTTTTGGCGTCGGCTGTTCCGAGGCGGAGCGACCACCGGCGGATCCGGCAATAGGAAGCCCCGATATGATAGGAAGCCCCGATATGATTGCCCAGCTTAACTATATTGAATTTGCTGGCGGGGACCTGGCCGCAACCAAAACTTTCTATACGGATGTTTTCGGCTGGGTGTTTACCGATTACGGGCCAACTTATGCCTCCTTTGGCAAAGCGCAAGCCGGACTGGATGGCGGTTTTGATACCAGTGTGACAGCCGCCGCGCCCGGGGCGTTGGTGGTTTTTTATGCAAAAGACCTGGAAGCGGTTTTGGCCAAAGTCAAAGCAGCAGACGGCGAAATAGTGCGCGAGATTTTTGACTTCCCCGGCGGGCGACGGTTTCATTTCAAAGACCCGGCCGGCAATGAGCTGGCAGTTTGGTCTGATCCAGTTTAAGGTCAAGTGATCAAAGACTTAAGCAATGGGAGAGACTTGAATGCCATTTACACGGACCCTATTGATCCCTTTTTTAGCCGGGATGATGCTAACATCCTGCCTCAGCCGAAACACGCCGCCAATATTGAACGGCTCAAAAAGCGCAGAAGATGTATCTGTCAAGGCTGACCAGAGTTTATGGAAAGGGTGCGGCTATTTGAGCCCGATCCCAAATGCTGATCCAGACCGATGTCATGCCCTCGGCACTTTCGACACTGAAGAAGCCTGCCTCAAATCTGTCGACAATTGGAAAAGCCGACAAGTCGTCGGCCATCCGATATC
>JAZGEB010000351.1:0-2792 GCA_036478515.1 Parvularculaceae bacterium
CCAATCTGCTGTGATCAGTTTTTCCAAAACCGCCATATCAATATTGGCTAATCTCGTAACATAAAGGCAGGAGACACTGGATTTATGTTTGCCGAGTTTTTCCATCAGATCAGGATGGGCTTTGCAACCGCCCATAATATACATCACCAGATTGGCTTTGCGGGCTGAAAACCCGGAGCGCATGAACGTTCCTTCGCGGCCCGTGTCATATTTGTAGTGGTACTGACCAAAACCGAGAATGCCGGTAGAAGTGCCGGTAGTCTGTGCTGTCGGATTGTGGACTGTCCCGGCAAGGCCATCGCCCCAGACAATCGGTTTTTCGCCGGTGATGCGGCCAAACAGATCGAGCAACACCAGCGCATCTTCGCGCCTCGTCTTGTGTTCAACCGCTTCGCACACTGCGACCGGATCGAGGTCAGTCGGTTTGGTTTTATTCTCCGCCATGAGCAGTCTCCGACTAATCTGTGCCCTTAATGCCAGCGCAAGCAACGCGGGTTCCCGCGCCGCCAATCGGCTGGGTTGCATGATCGTCGGGATTTGCATGAATGATGATCGCAAAGCCATCATCATCGAGTAGGATGCCGCCCGGGCCGACGCTCGCGGCATTTTCTTCCAGCGCATTAACACGCAAGGTGGCGACGAAAATTTCTGCGGTCGCACGGCCATCAGCCCCGGCATAAATATTTGGGATGTCAGCGCGTTCATAGCCATCGGGATTGACCAGACCATGCTTGTTCTGGTCGGGATTAATATGCCCGCCTGAGGCTTTGAACCCGGCGGGGCCATCAGCGCAATTGCCAGTTTGGTGCAAGTGAATGCCGTGCCAGCCTCGGCTCAAGCCAGTGAGATCAACCCGGATCAAGACGCCATTTGGTCCGCCGGTGACAACCACATTGCCAATCGGGTCGCCAGCAGGATTACTGAATTTAGCAGCGCTGGTCACGCCAGCGGCGGGGGCGAGATTCTCGATCAGTTCCGGGGCGGCGATGATCGTTTCTTCGGTCTCTTTACCGCCGCATGCCCCAAGAATAAGGGTCGCGGCTATGAGAATGGGGAGGTTTTTTTTAAACATGAATTTGCAGCTCCTTGCTCGGTGCCAAGAGTTTGGCACAGTCCGGCAAGGCGATCAATTGTCAGGCCTTCAAGCTTGCTTGCCTCGCAACTGATTGAGCACGACCAGAATACCAGTGCCGCCAAGGATCGTCCATTGTGGGCTCAACATCAGACCATCGACGCCGCCTTGAACCAGGCCGACATAGATAAAGACCAGCGCGGCAACGATCCAGAACAGGCCGAAGTCAAGGGCCATTTTGCCACCGCGCCAAAACACAAATATCGACCAGAGCAACAGGGCGCTGATAATATGCCAGCAAGCATGCATGGCTGCTTCGGCAATCAGGGGTAAATCAGCCGCTAAAGTAGGTTGCAAACTATCTGCGCCGCCGATGATGATATGAACCAGAGCAGTAAGAGCAGAGAGTAGGGTGGTAAGTTTCGTCAGCATAAGGTGTATTCCTTACAGAAAATAGGAAAGGGCGGTTGTTACGGTAACGGTTAAGAAGAGCGGCCAAGCCGGGTGGCGTCCTCGTGAGCCGCCAAAAGAAACCACAGCGCTGATCCCGAACAAGATTGCTGTCGTTCCTAACAAAGCAGCATCAAGCCGGTTGGGATTGAACTGGAGCGCGACTAATAGCGCGACAAAACTCCACATGAACAAACTGGTTAAGTGCCAAGCGAGTCGGATCACTCGGCGGGTGGCTTTTTGGCTACCGCGAATGGCGGGCAAATTATTCAACGCAAGGAGCGGTTTGATGAGGAGTTTTTCGCCGAGCACAGAATGCATGACGCCGAGCAGGAATGTTGAGAGGATGGCAATTATCAGCATTGGGTTTATGCCTTTGGGTAAATTTATAGGACAGGCGCGGGGTTGAGTTGCTTAACTGGTCCAGAATTGCTCGCCCCAAACATAGAGGCGAAGGCCATATCGATGGTCGGATGGACAAACACAAAACCGCTTTGCAGGGCAGCTATTGGCAATATATTCTGACTGCCGAGAAATAATTCCTTGGCAAAATCTTGCAACCCCTTTTCTAAGACCAGAGCGGGTAGAGGGATCAGTGCCGGGCGGTGCATTGCCCTGCCAAGAGCTTTTGCATAAGTCTTGTTTTGCACCGGGGTCGGCGCTGTGGCATTAACTGGCCCGGTGATGGTTGTATCGCCGATACAATGGTCGATCAGGCGCACCAGATCGTCGCGGCTAATCCAGCTCATCCATTGCTGCCCTGACCCAAGCCGCCCGCCAGCGCCAAGATCAAACGGCACCAGCATTTGCCCTAATGGTCCGCCTGCGAGGTCGAGCACTAGCCCGATACGCAGATTAATGGTTCGTACACCAAGGCTTTGCATTTTACACGCTTCGTGCTCAACCGCCGCGCAGCTGCGGTTTGAAAAACTGCCATCAGCGGTAATCACATGACTTTCATTGACGGGCTGGTCTTGGTGGATACCGTAAACTCCGATCGCGGAAGCATTGAGAAAAACCTCTGGCTTGATTTCGAGCCGGTCGACTAATTTGCGCAACCGCCGGTTCATGTGAAGTCGCGACAGCATCACTTTGCGACGATGTTTGGCGGTCCATAAGCCGCTGGCAATGGGATGTCCGGCAAGGCTGACAATCGCATCAAGTTTGGTGTCATCGGGTAATTGGTCAAGATCAGTGATCAGTTTTACCGGCGCTGATAATTCTTTTGCGCGTGCCATGTTACGGGTCAGGACTGTGACGTCATGGCCAG
>JAZGEB010000352.1:0-3670 GCA_036478515.1 Parvularculaceae bacterium
CTGATCGGCTTGATGTCGCCGGGCAAGGCGCAAATCTGACATGCTGTCGACGGCTTTTTCTACTACACTCACGACATTCCCCCAACTTCTTGCAACTGCCCTGACAGTGTTGACGGACTAAGCAGCACGCCACCATCAGGTATATATATTTCATGAAAGTAAAATAGGATGGCCGCTATCGCGACAAATCCAGCGATCAGTCCCCAAAAGCCAAGTCGCTCAACCGCTCTTTTGCGCTTATCAGCAGGGGTGAGCGAAGGCGATACCGCTCCTAAAACTGGCAGGCCCAGAGCATCTTCCAGATCAGCGCTTTGGGTATAGGTCCGATCAAGCTGGGTCATCAAAAAAGCCAAACCAAGAGCAATCCCTGGGGCGAGAACCAAGACCCCGAGGCTCATAAAACCGCGTTGCGGCGAACTTGGCTCAGCGGCGATTTTCGGGCTTTCTTGGACGATGTAACGGATACCGCCAGCGCCAGCGCCTTGTTCTGCGACCAGCTCGGCATTGGCGAGTGAATTGCGCAAGCGTAAGCGACGCGTATCAAGCGCTTTGAGCTCTCGCTCCATTTCGGAAAGTTCCAAGACAACCTGGGGCGACAACGCCTGGAGCGTCAATACCCGTTCGATTTCTTTATCAATCGAGGCAATTTGCGCTGTCATCACGGTGATGTTGTCGCGTATTGTGATTATCTCAGTGCGCAGACGTTTATATTCTGGATTAGATGGTAGAGCTGCCTCATTGGTTTCGAGCTCTCTGATCCGAGATTTCAAGACCTGAATATCAGGGTAGTTTTCGTTAAACTGGCTCTGCAACTGCGCCAATTCTATTTTTGCAGCATCCAGTTGCGACCCAGAGGTTGTTCGCGGTGTGCCGGCCAAAGCCGTGCGAACACTGCCGATACGGGTCGTGGCTGACAACAAAGCCGCTTCTAATTGACGTCGCTCAGAACGTTTCTGCTCAAGCAAGAGAGGTGCGCGATCGCTACTAACGATCTCTGCAGAATTTGCCTTTGTGAACTCATTGATCTGTGACTTTTTGCTATTGATAGTTTCATCAAGCCGCCCGATTTGCGCCTTTACACCCTTGGTTCTGGCATCAAAATCTTCTAACGCGGACGCAACGTCCTTTTCTTGAAACAGATCCAACACAGATTGCACAACTTTTTGCGCCATCACAGGATCTTTATCCGCATAAATAATCCGGAAATATCTATCCTGCGGACTTTCCAAGCCAATAGTCCGGCTCAGCGATTCAATCTTGCGCTGCAATTCAACTTCGTTGAAAATTTCAGCATTAAGGCCTGTATCGTAAATCACTTTTTCCAGATTATCACGGGTCAGCAAAGCCTGACTGGCAACACGAACCCGCTCTTCATAATCTGGTCGGACCCCAACATCGGTGTCATAAGCAACATCAGTGTTCAGATAAATCTCACCTCGAGACTGGTAATAGTCCGGCAAAATGGTGATCAACACCCACCCTGCCAGAGCCATTATCCAAGCCATTGTCATGATCAGCCAGCGGCGACGCCACAGGCCGATCACATAACGGGCAATAGATCTTGGTAGGTCAGAAACAAAAGACACTCGTGTTACTCGCTTTTAAATACCTAATCCCTTGGACTAGAAGATGCTTTCAGGGATTAAGATGACATCACCTGGCAGCACAGGCACATTGGCCCGCACATCGGCTTTGCGCATCAGATTGTCGAGTTTGATACGGTACGTTTTTTGTTCCGCCCCGCGACCACGGATTAACTTTGCCCGATTACCGGCGGCAAATTCGGTTAGGCCACCAACGGCAACCATCACATCAAGCACGGTCATGCCAGCTTGATAAGGCAGCGCGGCTGGTTGTTGCGCTTCGCCCAAAACCCGCACTTGCTGATCAAAGGTAGATGAGAACTGCGAAACAATCACAGTCACTTCTGGGCTTTTAACATAGGAGCTCAACGCCCCTTCAAGGTCTTGAGCCAGTTGGCTCGGGGTCTTACCCGCCGCAACCATATCCTCGATCAAGGGAGATGACAGCCGGCCATCAGGGCGAACTGTAATATCTTGGGACAGTTCTGGCGCGCGCCAGACAAATATCTGCAACTTATCCAGCGGCCCGATCAAGTAATCGGGACTGGCCTCGATTGCCTCTGCGGTTGTCAACGGAACCTGAGACTCAAGCTGTGGCCGTTTGGCCTTTGCACTTTTGCTGGAGAACAGGGGCTTGCTTGCGGATAAACCTTCGCAGCCGGTCAACACCAGTGCGGATAGCAGGACTGCCAAAATCGGCAGTTTAAATAATTGTTGGGTCATTTCTCTCTCACCAAGTTACGACGCCCCAAAACAGAAAAATCAGCCACCACTTCAAAGCTATCGTAGCTATGCAAGAAGTGGGCGTAATCGGCCGTTTGGAGCCCTTTAATGCTGAAATTACTCAGCTCTCAATATCCTGTCTTGTATAACAAATTGGAAATAGAGCCAACTCGCGACGCATGCAGGCCTTTTCTCCCCCCTGCCAAGACACTTCATTCTTCACTACACTAGGCTAACTAGTCGCAAATGTTAACCTTTTTCCTGCTCTCTCAAGCCATTATAACGTTCGAAATATGGCATCGCTGGTCAAGCGGATATTTGCTCAGCGCCCTCCCGCAAGAGCTATTTGTGCCGCCGCCAAATGTTGCTCAATGGCTTTATCTTGCGGCGCCCTTGCCAGCGCTTCGCGTAATAAGCGCACGGCATCTTTTAAGCTTCCAGGTTTAGTTAAAGTCACGCCATAAGTATCTATTATTTGGGGATCATTTGGATTGATCAGATAGGCTCTTTTAGCCAAGCCCTCGGCGCCTGCGCGGCCCAAGCGGTATCGTGTCCAAGCTAAATTATTGAGGACAACCGGATCGTAGCGGCGCGCGGTCAACGCCTTCGTCAACGCTTTGTCTGCGGCTTGTAAGTCCCCCGCCTCCAAATATGTATTGCCAAGGAGCACGGCGCTGGCACTATCTTGGGGATTGGCATCGACCCATTTGGCCAGTTGCGCGAGGGCAGCGGCTCTGACCTCTGGGTCATTACTGGCTTTTTGCTCAACAACAAATAGCCGTCGAGAGACCCGCCCATCACGATTTGTCCGCGCTGCTTTGCGCAGTAAGGCTACCGCTGATTGTATTTGGCCAACTTCGTCGCGCATTCGGGCTTCAACTAGCACGCCGCGCACTTGATCAAATTTACGGATCTCACTCGCCATTCGCAAGCCGTCAGCCAATTTACCATTTTTTGCCAAGAGCGACGCAATCTCCTCGCGCAAATCTAGATTGCGGGGTTGATCTCGGAGGGTTCGCCGCAGACGATCAATGGCATCATCAGATCGACCAGCTGCCACCAATGCTTGAACCAAGAGCGGCTCCAAGGTGAGATCATTCTCACGTCCCAAGACACGCATAAGGGCTTGCGTCGCGCGGACCGGCAAATCGACTTGCAGATAAATCCCCGCCGCCGTCCGGGCGACATCCCGATCTACTCTTGGCGCCTTTGCCACTAACCGAGCGGCAACCTCTGACGCTTCTTGATTATACCCCTTTTCGATTAACAGCGCCGCCGCATTTTGCGCGACCGCAACATCCCCCGGGGCAGCCATATTCGCCGTTCGCGCAATCGCCAAAGCGTCATCGCGTCGGCCTGTCGCA